>JBEQBH010000028.1:0-8686 GCA_041639955.1 Halobacteriales archaeon
GATGACCAACGGGACCGACGTGGCCGACGAGTCCGCGGTCGGCCAGCGGGTCAACAACGGCATCCTCCAGTACATGCGCGTCGAGCGCCGCGGGAACTACCTGCTGCCGCCCCGTGACCTGCGGGCGTTGCCGCCGGCCGAACCCGCCTGAGACGGGCTCTCGCTCTCGGACACCCTGTTAGCCCGGCCGCGAAAAGATACCGCAGTCGCGCGTTCCGGTTACGACATCACCGGGCGGTTTCGGACGCCTCGACGACGATTCGCTCGCCGTTCTCGATAGTCACGTGTGAGTCACTGACGGCGAAGGAGACGTTGCAGATACGGTCGTCGCCGCTCCGGAAAAGCGCGTCCAGCGCGTCAGTGTCTACGGTGTCGTGGAGTGGCGGCAGGGCGGTAGGGTCGCAGTTCTCGAAGGAACTCACGGCTTCGACCACCGCGATAGTCATCGACGTGTCCGGATTCCTCGTGTACTCCATTGTTACCCTCTCCCCGCGAATGCGAATAAACAAATCGGTTGCCGCGGATATGCTCACTTCCTGACTAGTTCCATGCTGTGTCCGGCGGATTACCTGTCACGCGGGGAGCGTTACTGACGGGCTGGTGGCCAACCGTGCCGGAACGACTGGTCCGTCCGCAGTGTTCGCCAGCCGTACCAGAACCGTCTTTGAGCAACGACCGCTAGAGCGGGTATGAACCGCCGTCGTTTCCTCGCTGGCGCTGGGGTGGCAGGGGTATCGATACTCGCCGGCTGTGGCTCCGTCGAGAACCAGTCGACCCGGTCGCCGCCGCTGGTCGAGGACCGCCCCGACGCGACGTACTACCCCACCCACAGGGAGGGCATGGAGATGATAGGCGTGGGCGACGCCGGCGACTACAAGGTCGGGCTGACCTACTCCTACCCCCACCGCTTCTGGACGGTGACCGGCACCGACACCGAGCAGGTGACCATCCGGGACGCGGACAGCGTCCACCTGATGGCGTCGGTCTGGGACCCCGAGACGATGACCGTCCTCCCGATTCAGTCGGGCGTCGGTATCACCGTCAGCGCGGACGGCGAGACGGTCGCGGACAAACAGCCCTGGCCGATGGTCTCACAGAACATGGGATTTCACTACGGCGACAACTACGGGCTCGACGGCGAGGGTGTCTACGAGATTACCGTTCGGGTCGACGGGATGACCGAACGCCGTCTGGGCGGGTTCGCTGACAGGTTCGACGACGCCGGCAAGCTGACGACTAACTTCGAGTTCTCCCGCTCGGCGCGGGACAACATCTCCTTTACCGAGTATCCGGACCAGCAGGGGAACCGGGACGCGCTCGGCCTCATGGACATGGAGATGATGCCCACCTCCCGGGTCCCCGCGCCCGAAGACCTGCCCGGCGAACTGCTCGGTACGGCGAAAGGCAGCGACGAGGTGTACGCGGCGACGTGGCTCGCTGAGGCCGACTTCCTCGACTCGGGTCAGTCCTACCTCGCCGTGTCGGTCCGCACGCCGTACAACCGCGTCCCACTGCCGATGATGAGTCTCGACGGGAACGTCGAAATCGACGGCGAGACCGCCTACGACGACAGCCTCTCGGCCGCCGTCCATCCCGACATCGGCTATCACTACGGCGCCGTGGTCGAGGCGAGTGGCGACCCCGCCGTCACCGTCGAGACTGTCGGCCCGTCACAGACCTCCCGCCACGAGGGATACGAGACGGCGTTCCTGGGGACGCCGACGGTCGAGTTCTAGACGGCGAAGGGGCTCTCGCCCTCGGTCCAGGGCCACCCCGGCAGCCGGGTCTGAACGCCCGCCGCGAGCGCCGCGTCGAGGTCGTCCGCGCCGGCGCTCTCCTCGGGACCGCCGTGGGTGTGTACGTCCGCGACGTGGAAGGTGGCCTCCGCCAGCAGTCGAAGTGGCTGGTCGCCGGCGAGCATCGCGGCCAACTCCCGGCCAAGGAGCTCGTCGACGACAAAGCCCGGATAGTCGTCCTCGACGTCGAGGTCGCGCAAGATGGCGACAAGGGCCGCCACGTTGACCGCTCGGTCGCCGTCGGCGAAGGCGGCGTCGACAGCCTCGTCGTAGTCGTCCCCGTCGATACCGGGCACGTCGACGTCGAACTGCTCGCCCAGGCGGGCCCGCGTCTCGTTGACCAGCGGGACCACCACGTCGGCCCGCCCGCGAACCCACTCGTACTCGTCCGCCACCACGGCCGGTGTCACGCGCATAGCCCGACATCGTGGGCGGCGAACTTCGGTGTGGCGCCACACACAGTGCGAAGAGTTTAATAATTCAACAGTGGAAGCTACTGGCACGTTCGGTTTTCCGGGCAGTACCGTCGGCGACGCGCTCGCCACTGGGGCATTTCGGTCCGGACCGACCCGCGACGGCGGCGGCCGACACAGGCCGGCGCCGGTTCTACACTATGAGCACGGTAGACAAGCAACTCGAAGACGTCCGCGAAACGATAGACGAAGAGGTACCGAGAGGGATTACCGTCACCGACGTGACCTACGAGGGGCCGGAGCTGGTCATCTACACCCGCGACCCGAAGGAGTTCGCCGACGACAGCGACCTCGTCCGGCGGCTGGCCTCCAAGCTCCGAAAGCGCATCACCGTCCGGCCGGACCCGGACGTGCTGACGCCGCCGGAGGCGGCGGAGGCGGAGATACACGACCTCGTCCCCGACGACGCCGCGGTGAGCGACATCCAGTTCCTCGCCGACACCGGCGAGGTCGTTATCCGCGCGAAGAAGCCGGGACAGGTCATCGGCCGGCGCGGCGAGACGCTGCGGGAGATAACGAAAGCCACCGGCTGGACGCCCGAGGTCGAGCGGACGCCGGCTATCGAATCGCCGGCGGTCGCCAACGTCCGGACCTTCCTGACACAGGAGCGGGACGACCGCCGCGACATCTTAGAGCGTGTCGGTCGCCAGATTCACCGCGACCCGATGGCGAGCGAAGAGTGGGTCCGCGTCACCACGCTGGGTGGCTGCAGGGAGGTCGGTCGGGCGGCCTACATCATCTCGACGGCGGACACGCGCATCCTCGTCGACTGCGGCGACAAACCCGGCGAGCGGACCGAGCGACCGTATCTGGATATCCCCGAGGCCATCGGGTCGGGCGCGACATCGCTCGACGCCGTGGTGCTGACACACGCCCACCTAGACCACGCCGCGCTGGTTCCGCTACTGTACGAGAACGGCTACGACGGCCCCGTCTACTGCACCGAACCCACGCGGGACCTGCTGGGACTGCTGACGCTCGACTACATCGACTCGGCCACGCGAACGGGCCAGCGACAGCCCTACGGCGCCGAGATGGTCCGCGAGGCGGTCAAACACTGCATCCCCCTGGAGTACGGCGACGTGACCGACATCGCCCCGGACGTGAAGCTGACGCTGCACAACGCCGGCCACGTGCTGGGCAGTTCGGTCGTCCACTTCCACATCGGCGACGGGCTGTACAACGTCGCCTTCTCCGGCGACATCCACTACGACAGCAGCCGGCTGTTAGACGGTGCCGTCAACGAGTTCCCGCGGGTCGAGACCCTGATTCTCGAGTCCACCTACGGCGGCCGGAACGACTACCAGACCGACCGGGACGACTCCGAGCGGAAGCTCAAAGAGCGCCTGCAACGCACCGCGGAGAACGACGCCACCGTCCTGATTCCGACCGACGCCGTCGGCCGACCCCAGGAGCTGCTTGTCGTCCTCGAAGCGCTCATGGACTCGGGCGAGGTGCCCGAGATGCCCGTCTACCTCGACGAGATGATATGGGAGGCCACGGCCGTCCACACCAGCTACCCCGAGTTCCTCCGGGACGACATGGCGAGCCGACTCCAGTCCGACGACGAGAACCCGTTCCTTGCCGACCAGTTCACCCCGGTCGGGGACGATGACGAGCGCCGCGACCTGGCCCAGCGCGACGAGGCCAGCGTCGTCCTCTCGACGCCGGGGATGTGTACGCCCGGCCCGGTCCGGACCTGGCTCGAAGCGCTGGCGGGCGAGCCCGACAACGCGCTGCTCTTCGTCGAAAAGCAGGCACGGGGGACGCTCGGGGACCGCATCCAGAGCGGCGCCGACTCGGTCACCATCGACGGCGATACGGTACCCCTGGAGCTACGCGTCGAGACCGTCGACGGCTTCTCGGGCCACGCCGACCGACAGGGCCTTGAGAACTTCGTGAAGACGATGCACCCCCGCCCCGAGAAGGTCCTCTGTGTCGACGGCGACAGGTCGGCCACGCAGGACCTCTCCTCTGCGCTGTACCACGACTACAACCTCCGGACGTTCACCCCCGAGAACTTAGAGACGTTCCGGTTCATCTGAGCCCACTTTTTACTTCGTCGCCCTTCCTCACGCGCTCTCCGAGCGCGCTGCGGGGAGGGCTCCTTGCAAAAACGTGGGGAAAACGCAGGCCGCTCACTTCGTTCGCGGCCTGTGAAACCGCTCGCTCCGCTCGCGGTATGCTCGTGACTGCCTGCCCTCCCCCGCTCGCCAGCGATGAACCGCCGGCGAGGCCACAGCGGCCAGCGGAACGTTTTTTCCGCCTGGCGACTCGGTTTCGCCCGTGAACCCACAGGACCTGCCGGAACTCGACACGCGGGCGCTGCTCGGGGGGGCGACGCTGGTCGCACTGGTCGCCACGGCGGGGAGCCTCTTGCTGTCGCTCGGGCTGGGGCTGGTGCCGTGTCGGCTCTGCTGGTACCAGCGAATCCTCATGTATCCGCTGGTTGTCGTCCTCGGCGTCGCGGCCATAGAGCGGCGGGCGGCCGTCGCGTGGACGGCACTCCCCCTGACAACGCTCGGCGCGGCGATTGCGGCGTATCACTCCTGGCTACAGGCGACCCAAGTGGCCTGTGGGGTCGGCGCCGTCAGCTGTGCCCGGGTCCAGTACCGGGTCGCGGGGCTGACGGTCCCGAACCTGGCGCTGGTCGCTTTCGTCCTCGTGGGCGGGGCCGTCCTGCTCGCGTGGCGGCGGGGCTGAGCCTCGATTGCCGGGTACACCAGCGCTTATCACTGTCGCCCGTCTGACCGTCGCTATGGAGTACACACGGCTCGGTTCGACCGGGACGACGGTGTCACAGCTTTGCTACGGGACGTGGCGCTTCGGTCGGGAGACCGGCGGCGTCGTCGAGACCGACCGGGAACAGGCCCACGAGCTGCTGGACGCGGCCTGGGAGCGCGGCATCAACTTCTTCGACACGGCGAACGTCTACGGGACGCCAAACGGCAAGAGCGAGCGCTACATCGGCGAGTGGCTCGACGACCGCGACCGCGAGGACGTCGTCATCGCCTCGAAGGTGTACTTCCCCTTCGACGGCTGGGGCGAGCCCGGCCCGAACGACTCGGGGCTGGGTCGAAAGCACATCCGCGCCCAGATAGAGGGGACCTTGGACCGGCTGGACACGGACTACCTCGACCTCTACTACATCCACCGCTGGGACGAGGAAAGCGACATCGTCGAGACGCTGCGGACGCTGAACGACCTCGTCCGCGAGGGGAAGGTCCACTATCTCGGCGCGTCGACGATGGCCGCCTGGCAGCTGACCAAGGCGCTCTGGAAGAGCGACGTGGAGGACCTGGCGCGGTTCGAGGTGACCCAGCCCCTCTTCCACGCCGGCTACCGCGACGACATCAAGGACTATCTCGACGTCGCCGCCGACCAGGACATGGCGGTCTGCCCGTACTCCCCGCTCGCGGGCGGGTTCCTCACCGGCAAATACGAGCGCACCGACGACGACGACCCGACGAAGTTCGAGGGCCCCGAGGGCGCGCGGGGCTCGCTGTCGGACCGCTTCGAGGACTTCTACCTCTCCGAGCGCGGCTGGCACGTCTTAGACGAGCTCCGCGCCGTGGCCGACGAGCTCGACGCGACGACGCCACAGGTCGCCCTGCGCTGGCTCATCGAACAGCCCGACATCACCTGTGTCCCCATCGTCGGGGCCCGTACCGTCGACCAGCTAGACGAGAACGTCGGCGCGACCGACATCACGCTGTCGGACGACCAGTTCAACCGCATCGTCTCGGCCCGCTACGCCGACGACGGCGAGCGGTGGGGCCACCGGGAGTGACTCAGGCCGCGTCCGACGGGTCGACGACCTCGCCGCTCGCGGGATAGACGCCGACCTGGTCGCAGTGGTCGGCAAGCGGGCAGGCCTCAGGGTCGTCCAGACACGCGGGCTTGCGGGCTTTGCAGTACTCGCGGCCGAACTGTATCATCGCCGTGTGACCGAAGCCACATTTCTCGGGAGGGACGTCCCGCTCGATGTGTTCTCGCACCGTCTCGTGGTCGGCTTCGGGGGGCGCCAGGCCCATCCGGCGGGCGATGCGGTGGACGTGCGTGTCGACCGGGAAGACCCCGCCGCGACCGCCCGCAAAGAGGAGCACGCAGTCCGCGGTCTTGGGGCCGACGCCGTTCATCTCCAGCAGGCGGTCCCGGACGATATCGGGGTCCTCGTCCCTTACGAAGCCGTCGAACCCCGCCTCGCCGCCGAACTCCTCGCGTATCTCGCCGGCGATAGCGACGATTCGCTCGGACTTCTGGTTGTACAGCCCCGCCGACTGGATGGTCTCGGCCAGTGTCTGCTGGTCAGCCTCGGCCAGCGCGTCGACGAGGTCCGAGTCAGCACCGTCGTACCGCTCCACCAGCGCGTCGTGGGCCGGCTGGCTCGCCGTGTCTGAGGTGTTCTGGCTGAGGATGGTCCTGACGAGACACTCGAAAGCGTCCCGGCCGCCGTAGGTCTTCGTCCAGTACAGCTCCCCGAGGCGGTCGACGACGGTCTCGGCCCGCGTCCCCGCGGTGGCCGGGTCGAACCGGACCTCGTTTCCCCCGCCCGACGCGCCGCCGCTGATGTTCTCCGCCGGCTCCCGGTCGGTCATGTGGGACGGCAGGGACGCGACGGGCAAAAACACCCTCACCGCGCCGTCTCACTTTTCACCGTGGCGGTCGACGCTCCGGTACGACACGGACCGTCCTCGTCACCGGCGCGACCGGGACCGTCGGGTCGTCGCTCCTGTCGGCACTGAGCGACCGAGACGCCACCGTCCGCGCGGCCGCTCGGTCCCCGCCTGGAGACGGGCCCGCCGACGAGTGGGCCACCTTCGACTTCGAACGGCCGGAGACCTGGGGCGTCGCGCTTTCCGGCGTCGACGCGCGCTTTCTCTTCCGTCCGCCACAGCTCTCGCGGGTCGGCCCGATTCGGGAGTTCGTCGACGCCCGGGACGTGGCCAGCGTCGCCGCCGCCGCGCTGACCGGACCGGGCCACGGAGACGTCGCCTCCGACCCCACTGGCCCGACGGCGCTCACCTACGACGAGGTGGCCGCCGTCGCGAGCGAGGTGGTCGGGTGTCCAGTCGAGTACACGAACCCGTCGCTCCGGGGTTTCTCGTTCGGGAACGCAGGCGGGGCCGCTCCCTCGGCTGCTCGCTCGTGATGGCCGGCATCTACACGACGGCCCGTCTGGGGCTGGCCGGCCGAGTCACCGACGACGTAGAACACGTCCTCGACCGACCGCCGCGGGACGTTCGGACCTTCTTCGAGGACTACCAAGCGGAACTGACAGCCGCGTGAGCGGGAGTTGCCCGTCTCAGTCCTCCACGGCGAGTGTCAGCGTCAGGTCGGCACCGTCGGCCAGCGCCGCCACGAGGTCACGGTCGATATCGCCGGCAGCGGCGTCGGCCCCGACCATCACCGTGCGGTCGTCGACGTAGTCGCTGGTCCGCAGGACGTGGCTCCGCTCGTTCTCGAAGGAGAGGTCGGGGTGGCCAGACCCCTCGACGACGGCGCGGTGTCCGTCGGCGTCGAGGGTCGCCGTGATGGTCGCGTCGGCGGACTGGCAGGCGGCCACGAACTCGCCGTCGAGGTCGGCGGGGACAGTGTCGGCCTCGACGCCGAGAATGCAGTCGCCGGCCGGCGTCAGGAAGTCGTCGCTGGTGACCTCGAGCGTACTGGCGTGTTCGGCCGTGACGTTCTCGTGTCCCTGTGCGGTGATGACCACGTCGTGTTCCATACGGTGGCGTTTTCGGCGGCGGTATTTCAGCTGGACGACTCGGGTCGGGCGACGGTGACCGTCACCGCACCACACGCACACTCGTAGGCCTCCCGCCGGCCGGCGTCGGTCTCGAAGACGAGCTGTGGTTCGGTCAGCGTCCGCTCGCAGCCGTCGGCGTCGCAGGCGTTCTCCCCGCGGAGGTCCTGAAGCATACCACACGATACGGGTCGATAACACCTTAATCCGAGCCATCCCCGGAGTGAAAGTGAAAGTAACAGCGGGCGGGCCGGTCCACGCAGTCTGTCCGCTCCTGGTGGGGACAAAGGATATGCCCTCGGGAGACGGGCCACAAGACATGTCGCTTTCGTGGCGCGGCGCGACGGTGTCGCCGGACGACGGGATGCCGTCGCCGGAGACGTGGGCGGCGGTGTCGGTCCCGGGTCGGCCGACACAGTTCGCCGGCGCCGACGCCGTCGCCTACGAGACCTCCGTCGCGGACCCGCGGACGGGGGCAGACGAGCACGCGGTGCTCGTCCTCCGGGGTGCGTACGCCCACACGCGGGTCTGGTGTAACGGCGAACTGCTCGCCGAGTCCGACAGCTACGTCACACCGCTTCGGGTCCGACTGCCAGCGGCCCCGGAGTACCGCCTCCTGGTCGAGTGTCGGGCCCCGGCGGACCGCTTTGGCGGCCTCCACGACACCGAGA
>JBEQBH010000029.1:0-8531 GCA_041639955.1 Halobacteriales archaeon
CTGGTCTGGCTGAGTCCGGTGCCAAAGAAGAACGCGGCGACCGCTTCGCTGACACCCAGCGCGAGCGCCGCGCCCGCGACCAGCGTCGTCAGCCCGATGACCCGCAGGACGAACAGCTCGTCCGACGAGGTCCGAAAAAGGCGCTCGAACCACGCCGAGCCGTACCACGCGGCGACGGTGAGCCCGCCCAGAAAGAGGAACGCGATACCGACGGAGACGCCGGCCTCGGCGAGGCCCTCGCCACTGGTGACCGCCGCAAGCAGGGCGAGATAGACGGCGATGAGGATGTCCTCGAAGACGAGCGTGCCGAGGATGGGGCCGGACTCGTCGTTGGCGATCCAGCCGGTCTCGATGAGCGACTTCGTGACGATAGCCGACGAGGATATGTACACCAAGCCGGCCAGGAACAGCGTCTCGACGAGCGTCCACCCGAATGCGACCCCGATGGCGGCCCCGATGCCGAAGTTGACGGCGAAGTCGATGAGCCCGACGGTGGTTATCTTCCGGCGGTCCCGCAGCAGCTGGTCGACGCTGAACTCCAGTCCCAGGAAGAACAGCAGGAAGACGATACCCAGCTCGGCCAGCAGCTTGACGACCTCGCCGTAGCCGACGACGACGGGGAGCGAGACACCGACCGGCGCCAGTGGCTGTCCCGGCCCCAGCAACACGCCAGCGACGATGTAGGCGGGGATGACCGACAGGCCGATACGGCCGGCCGCGGCGCCGGCGAGTGCGATGGCCGCGAGAGCGACGCCGATTTCGAGCAGCAGTTCAGCCATCGTCGCCCGGCGCCACCAGGTCTTCGACCGCCGACTGCTCGTCGCGGGTGCCAAGCGTCACGAGGATGTCGCCCGCGACGATGGTTTCCTCGGGGTCCGGGTTGGGGACGGTGTCTGACCCGCGCTGGATGGCGATGACGGACACGCCGGTCCGCTTTCTGATCCCCGACTCCGCGAGCGTCCGGTCGACCAGCGGCGACTCCTCACCTACGTCGAGCCACTCGATTATCGCCCCGCCTAGGGGCACCTCGACGTTGTCGGTCTCGACGGGCTGGAAGTACGCCCCCTGGAGGATAGCGCCGACCTCGCGTGCCAGCCGGCCGGAGAGGGTAACGAGTCGCTCGGCGTCGGTGTCCGGGTCGGGCTTGTGGAAGAGTTCACGCTTCCCGTCGTGGTGCAACAGAACGACGAGCCGTTCGTCGCCGTCGAGTTCTACCTCGAACTTCTTGCCGACGCCGGGCACGTCGGTCTCGTAGACCGTCATACCGGGACAACGCCGGCGGCCAGAATAAACCCACATGGCGGGACGAGCGGCGCTGACAGCGACCGCCGCGAGTCGGGTCTAAAACTCCGGCCCGGGCGCCGGAACGCCGCCGTCGTCGCCGCCACCGTCGAGGTCGAACTCCTCGCGTAGCTCCCGGATTCGGTCGCGGATGTCCGCCGCGAGTTCGAACTCCAGGTTGTTCGCGGCCTCCTCCATGCGGTCCTCTAGCTGTTGAATCTGTGCGGTGGCCTCGTCCTCGTCGGCCGGCCCCTCGCCCGCGACGCCGCCGGTGTCGGTCTTGCTTCCGGGGAGGTTCGTCTCGCCGACGGCCTTCTCGATGGTGGTCGGCTCGAAGCCGTGTTCCTCGTTGTACTGCTGTTGGATACGCCGGCGGCGCTGTGTCTCCTCGATAGCGTCGTTCATCGCCGAGCTCCGCTCGTCAGCATAGAGGACGACTTCGCCGTTGACGTTGCGGGCCGCCCGCCCCATCGTCTGGACGAGCGTCGTCTCCGAGCGGAGAAAGCCCTCCTGGTCGGCGTCCAGAATCGCCACGAGCGACACTTCCGGGATGTCGAGTCCCTCCCGCAGGAGGTTGATACCGACGAGTACGTCGATATCGCCCAGCCGGAGCGAGCGGATGAGCTCGTGGCGCTCCAGCGTGTCGGTCTCGTCGTGCATGTATGCCACGTCGACGCCGGCCTCCTCCAGATACTCCGTGAGGTCCTCGGCCATCCGCTTTGTCAGCGTGGTCACCAGCACGCGTTCGTCCCGGTCGGTCCGCTCGTCGATGCGACCCATGAGGTCCTCGACCTGTCCCGTCGCCGGAGCCACCTCGACGGCGGGGTCGACCAGATGCGTGGGTCGGACAATCTGCTCGACTATCTGCTCGCTGTGCTCGCGCTCGTAGTCGCCCGGCGTCGCCGAGACGTACAGCGTCCGGTCCGTCTTCTCCTCGAACTCCTCGAAGGTGAGCGGGCGGTTGTCGAACGCCGTCGGCAGCCGGAAGCCGTTCTCGACGAGGCTCTCCTTGCGCGATTTGTCGCCGGCGAACTGGCCCCGAATCTGGGGCAGGGTCTGGTGAGACTCGTCGACGACCGTGAGGAAGTCCTCGGGGAAGTAATCCAGCAGCGTGTAGGGGGCCTCGCCGCTCTCGCGGTCCGAGAGATGCACGGAGTAGTTCTCGATGCCCGAGCAGTAGCCCGTCTCCTGCATCATCTCGATGTCGAAGGTGGTGCGTTCCTCGATGCGCTGGGCGGCGACGGCGTCGCCCTGCCGGTCGAAGTACCGGATTCGCTGTTCGAGTAGCTCCTGTATCTCCTCGATGGCCCGTTCGAGCCGTTGCTCGGGGATGGAGTAGTGCTCGGCGGGGTGGATGAGCGCCGCGGGCTCCTCGCTCTTCACCTCGC
The DNA here is from genome assembly GCA_041639955.1 of Halobacteriales archaeon. Taxonomy (GTDB): domain Archaea; phylum Halobacteriota; class Halobacteria; order Halobacteriales; family Haloarculaceae; genus Haloarcula. The sequence continues at coordinate 2,670 of JBEQBH010000029.1, forward strand.
CCTCCAGCGGGTCGACCTTCAGCATCCGGTCTATCTCGTCGCCCCAGAACTCCACGCGGATGGCGTAGCGGCCGTACATCGGGTAGATTTCGAGCGTGTCGCCCCGGACCCGGAAGGTCCCCTGCGTGAAGTCCACGTCGTTGCGCTCGTAGTTGAGGTCCACGAGTTGCCCGAGTAACTCGTCGCGCTCTATCTCCTGTCCCACCTCGATAGAGAGGGACATGTCGATGTAGTTGCGCGGGTCACCGAGGCCGTAGATGGCCGAGACCGAGGCGACGACGATGACGTCGTCCCGGGTCAGAAGCGACCGCGTCGCGGAGTGGCGCAGCCGGTCTATCTCGTCGTTGATGGAGGCGTCCTTGTCGATGAACGTGTCCGTCTGCTCGACGTAGGCCTCCGGCTGGTAGTAGTCGTAGTAGGAAACGAAGTACTCGACGGCGTTGTCCGGGAACAGGTTCCGGAACTCCTCGTACAGCTGGGCCGCGAGGGTCTTGTTGTGGGCGATGACCAGCGTCGGCTTTTGAATCTCCTCGACGAGCCAGGAGACGGTGTTGGTCTTGCCCGACCCGGTGACGCCCAGCAGCGTCTGTTTGTCCATCCCCTGGCGGTATCCCTCGGCAAGTTGCTCGATGGCCTCAGGCTGGTCGCCGGCGGGGTCGAAGGGGGCGTCCACGCGGAACTCGCTGTCGGCGTCCGGACGGTCGATGGAGAGGGGGCCGCCTGCGTCGCTCATTATTCGAGGCAAGGGCTGGAGGGACTTGAGGCGCTCGCTCGCGCCACCGTAGTGTCACGCACCGTTTTCGACAGGGTCGGTAACCGCCAGCCAGTTCAGGCGGTCGTCGAGTCGTTTCAGCCCCTCGTCGTGCGTCCAGAGCCGAGACACATCGTGTCGTTTCATCGCGGCGAGGACGGTCGCGTCACGGCCGCCGATTCCCGACTGGTTGTGCGTCTCCAGCAGGTTCGCTCCGGCGGCTACGTCGCGTTCGCTCAACTCGGCGGTCGTGACGTTCGAAAGTCGGAGGAACCGGTCGACGGTCTCACCGCTGTCGGCGAGTTGGTTCGTCAGATAGTGCGCGACCTCCATCTAGAGGGCGGTCGTGGTAAATATCGGTTCGTTCTGAAGCACGTCGTCCACGGGCTCACGAACAACCGAATGTTCGTCAAGGGATTGGTCGAAGTAGTATATCCAGACGTTCGCGTCGAGACAGTACATCAGGGCAAGTCGCTTGTCCAGTCTGTTTTCATTTCGAGCGGGTCGCGCGGACTCGCATCTGCCGCACGCGTCTCATCGTTGACACACCCGGCCATCGTTTCGACGAAGGACTCGCGGGAGATGCGCGGTCGGATGACGATGTGTCCGTCCGCCCGTTCAATTTCGACAGTCTCCCCAGGGCCGATGTGTAGCGACTCACGGATTGACTGTGGAATAGTGACGCGCCCCTTCTCGTCGACGCGTCGTTCATCACCCGCACCCATAGTTCCCACTTGAGTGGGATAGCGTATAAACGTTCGTCTCAGCAGACGTCCTTCGGGTTCACGCCCAGCTCTTCGAGCGTCTCGACGTAGTCGTCGTAGGCCGCCGCCACCACGTCGATGGCGGCGCTCTCCGCGGTCTCCCAATCGTCGCCCTCGCCCGTCTCGTCCAGCAGGTCCGCAGCGTCCTCGCGCAGCGTCTCGACCTCGCTGCCCGCGCTCCGGTAGGTACTCGCGGTCTGTGGGTCGGCCTGGCCCGTGAAGAAGCCGGTGAGTTGCTCTTTGACCTTCTTGTCGACGAGTGTCCAGCCGACCAGCCCGCCCAGCCGCTCGACCGTCGTGTCGAGCGCCCCGAGGGCGTCGTGCATCGAGAAGTCGCGGTCGGCGGGATCGGTGTCACCCAGCCGGTCGTCCGCTTCGGCAGCGGCGTCGGCAAAGAGGTCGCCGGCGGTGTCGTCGCTCTCGTCGTCGGCCCACGCCTCGAACGTGTCGGCAGCCGCATCCTCGCGGGCCGCCGCGGCGGCGTGGATAGCGTCGGGCTCCATCTCCCCACGCGTGTCCGCGTAGAGCGTCTTCGAGGAGCCCAGCCGGGAGAGCTCGGTCTGCTGGTCGTCTCGGACAGCGTCGATGAGGGCGTCAGCGGTCATACCGGCGAATGGGCCCGGCCAGTGCTTGTAACCATCGGACCGGACCCGCTACCCGTGCCAGTCGCCGCGCCGCTCGCGGGAACTGGCCTCGTCCAGCCTGTCGGGGGTGTCGCCGGTGTTGAAGGTCTCGACGAGCTGGGAGGCGATATGCCAGCTCGCGACGTCGGCGTCAAGCCCGACGAGCCGTATCTCAGCGGCCACATAGGCCTCGATAGCGCCGTCACGGTCCGGGTCGGTCCCTTCGAGGGACAGACACGACCCCGCCTCCACGGTGCAGTCGTCCGCCGGAGCGGACCGAACAGTGACATCGGCGACGTCGGGGTCCGGGACGACGCGAACGGAGATGTCGGCGGGAACGGCCCCGTCGGCCCCCTCGCGGACGTACGCCACCGCGTAGTCGAGCGCGCCCCGATAGCGGTCACGTGTCGCGTCGTCGCCGGCTAGGGCCACCGTCAGCGCCGTGTCGTTCCAGGGGTTCGCCCGCTCGGTCGCGTTGGGGCGCGGACGCGTCGCCAGGTCGCGCTCGTGGGCCATCACGTCGCGTGGCCGGTCGGTGTGGGTGAGCCCGAGCAGGTGGCCCGCCTCGTGACGGACGACCAGCCGGGTCGCCGCGTCCGCCAGGCCCCGCCGGACCTCGACGGTCACCGGCCGTTCGACGCCGGTCGAGGCGTTGAGCCGCGGCGCACAGCCGGCCGGGAACGCGGCGTCGCCGCAGGCGCCGACACGCTCGACGAAGCGCAGACGGACAGCCGCGCCCTCGTCCGCCCCGGACGCCAGCACTCGGAAGTCGACATCGAATCCGGCGTAGTCAGTGGCGTTGCCGCCCCAGTAGGCCAGCCCGTCGGCGGCCAGCGCCCGCTCGCGGTCGGTCCCCTCCACGGCGACGGGCACTGTCTCGTCGGCGAAGGGATGCTCGTCACTCCCGGTCAGCGAGTCGGCCTGCTCGACGAGCGCGCCACAGCCGGCCAACCCGAAAAGGAGAAGTAAGACGGCGAGCGCGCCGGCGCGTCGGCTATCCATTGGCTACTCGTGGCACTCGGCGTAATTGTAGGTTGTGGCTGCGGGGAGTAAGCCCCCTTCTGTTCGGGCCGGCATTCGGCTGAGCGGCCGCGTCCAGCGCTTGCACGCGGTGTCGGACTACCTGTCGACGCGGCCTTGCACCGGTGGGGATTCGCCGTTCCATCGGTCCGTCGCGGGAGCGTGGAGCGTCGAAGACGCCCCACGAGGGGTCCTCGGTGGGTTAACGCTCCCTCGCTTCGGGAGTGTGGTGCCCGGAGGCACCACAGACACCCTCGTTCGGGATTCGCGCACCTCATCGGTCCCGCGACGACGTGTCGTTGCTGTTCCATAGCCGACGGTCTCCCGCCCCGGGCTTGTGCCCGGTCACCTGTCCGACGGGTGGGGGGACTTTCCTCATGGCTCTCGCCACGGGGGCCGGCCTCCCGCTGCCACTCGGGACTACGCTGCTGGCGCTGATTAAGGTTGCTTCTCCGCTCCCGGTCCGGGGTCTCCCCGCCTCACAGACAGAGCGGCTGGCGGGGTTCTGTAACACACGTCGAGTCACGGCACTGAGTGTCGCCGACGCCGGAGCGTGTCCGCCCGGTGTCGGACGAAGCGAGTGCTGGCACGGCCATCGGGAGAGAGAGAAGCGACGGAAAACTGTGCGGTCCTCAGTCGTCGGAGGGGAGCGGCTGTCCGTCCCCGTCAGTCGGGGCCGGCGAGGACTGCATGTCGTCGTCCTCGGCGTAGGGGTACCACGTCATCTTCGTGTTGTGCATGTAGGGGTCGTCGTAGTCGGTCTCCCCGGGCTCGACCAGATCGGCCAGCGTCTCCTCGTCGCGGGCCTCGACGAAGTCGCGGAACGTCTCGGTCTCGTCGCGGAGCTCTTTGAAGCTGTTCACGAGGTTCTGGATGGCCCCGGGCACCTCGTCGGCTGGAACGCGCATCTCGACCCAGTCGGCGAACCGCGGGTCCTCGCCGAGGCCGCCGCCCAGGCCGATGTCGAGTGCCTCGACCGGTTCGCCGTCCTTGCGGGTCTTCATGCCCCGCAGGGAGATATCGGCGATCTGGGGCTGGGCACAGGAGGCCGTACAGCCCGAGAGGTGGATGTGGAAGTCCTCGTGGTCGTCCGGGAGGGAGACGTTCTCCTTGAGCCAGCGGGCGTAGCGGACCTGGCGGTTCTTCGTCTCGACGATGGAGAGCGAGCAGTACTCCGTCCCGGTACAGGCGATAGAGCCACGCATGAACGGCGAGGGGTTCGGCGAGTAATCCTCGAGAAGCGGCTCGTTCTTGAGGTCCTCTATGTCCTCCTCGGGAACGTCCATGACGATGACGTTCTGGCGCTGCGTGAGGCGGACCTCGCCGGAGCCGTACTCGTCTGCGAGTTCGGCCAGCTCCAGCGTGTCCTCGGCGCCCATCCGACCGACCAGCACGTTCAGGCCGACGTAGTAGTTGCCGTCGGGCTGTTCGTGGATACCGACGTGGTCGTTGTGGCCGGTCTGGCCGCCGGAGTTGTAGGTGTACTGGTCGCGCATGTCCTCACCGGCGGTTTCGAGCTCGAAGTCGACGAACTCGTCCTGGAGGACCTGGCGCATCTTCTCGGGACCCCACTCGTCCATGAGGAACTTGATGCGGGCGTTGAAGCGGTCCTCGCGGTCGCCGTACTCGCGGAACAGCGAGGACATCCCGTGGGCGACGTCGGCGGCCTTGTCGGCCGGGACCCAGACGTCGATGTCGCGGGCGAGACGGGCCTCTTTGCGGGAGAGACCGCCGCCGACGCGGACGTTGAAGCCGACTTCCCCGTTCTTCTCGGCGGGCTCGAAGGCGAGGTCGTTGATGTCGCCCTGGCCACAGCCCTCGTCACAGCCGGTGATGGCGACCTTCCACTTGCGCGGGAGGTTCGCGTAGTCGTCGTTGCCCTTGAACGTCTCGTGCAGTTCCTCGGCGACGGGCCAAGCGTCGACGTGTTCGTGTTTGTCCTTGCCGGCGACCGGGCAGCCGACGATGTTTCGCCAGGAGTCACCACAGGCCTGCTGGGTCGAGAGGCCGACGGACTCGAGCTTCTCGAAGATGTCCGGGATGTCCTCCAGCTTTATCCAGTGGAGCTGGATGGACTGTCGGGTCGTCCAGTCACAGACGGCGGCACCGAACTCGGGGTTGTCGGCGGGGCCGCGGGCGTACTCGTCGGCGATTTCGCCGATGACCTCCAGTTGCCCCGGTTTGATGACGCCGTTTGGCGTCCCGATACGCATCATGAAATAGGACTCCTGACCCGAGCGCTGGTGGTACAGGCCCCACCACTTGAAGCGCTCGAACCACGCGTCGTGTTCGTCCTCCGGGATGGACTCCCATCCCTCCTCTGCGAACTCCATGAGGTGCTCGCGAATCTCGTTGCCGTAGACTTCGTCTTTCCATCCTTCGACCTTTGTGGGCATGGATAGTTCTGTCTCGTCCCTAGAGAGCCACCCTTATACGACACATCTTGCCGTCAACCGTCTCCCCAACTACCCGAAACAGGATATTGTTTCCCCTTATTCCGTCTCGCTGTCAACGGTGTGTTTGCCCGGGAAGTGGACGCTCTTGTGTACTACGCCGTAGAATTCCCCCGAATCGGGGTCGACGACGCGACCGACCGTCAGCCAGTCCGTGACGCCGCTCGCGCCACACGCGATACACTGGCCGGCGATTCGAGCCTCGATATTCGGGTAATCGACGCCGACTTTCACGAACCCCTCGGCGAGGA
>JBEQBH010000030.1:0-8292 GCA_041639955.1 Halobacteriales archaeon
CAGAGGAGAATCACGCGGTCGCTCTGGATGCGCTCTTTCACCGTCTGAATGACCGACGCGTCGGCGTTCTCCGGCGAGAGAAGCTCCCGACCTGAGGAGCGCCCGCCGGTTCCGATAGGCGTGTGCTCGCTCGCCGTCTCCAGGGCGACTCGGCCGGACTGGAGGGCCGCGAGCAGGTCGGCCGTCGCCCCGACGGCGAGGTCCTCGTGACGGACCTCCCGCAGTGCCTCCTCGTACATCGGGGTGTCTTCGAGCGCCGCGAGCAGGCGGTCGCGGCCGAAATCCGTCGAGCCGCGGCCGCGCCACCGCTTCAGCGAGCCGAACTTGGTGGCGACCTGGGCCAGTTTGAACTTCAGGGCGTCGGCGTTCTTGAGACTCAACTCGACCAGTGCGGGGATGTGGTCGGGGTCGGTCTCCTCCAAGACCTCCACCACGTCGCCGGCGGTAATCCCTCGCGGCACCTCCAGTTCGATGCGGTAGGGGTCGACTTCCATGGCGACCGACGAGCCGGCTCGCTGGCCGAGCAGCGCTGACAGCACCCGCCCGAGCGTCTCGTTTATCTTGTGGCCCTGACAGGCGTTGACCACGACCTCGCGGCCGTGGAACTCCACGAGGAGGGTGTCCTCGTCCGGAATCGGTCCCTCGTGACCCACCAGTTGCGAGAGGCCGTCCGCGACGGTCCCGGAGTCGGCGTCGTAGCGGGCGGCGACGTGGCTCGCGACCGACTCGACCGGCGCGCCGTCCTGTAGCTGGCTCCCGGCGACGCGCCGGAGTTCGCCGACTTCCTGTGCGACGGCTCTCGGGACCGGAATCTCCGACCCGGTCCAGGAGGGCACCTCGCCCGCGGGGTCCTCGATAGGCGAGACGGTGACGGTCTCCTCCTCCTCGTCGATGGTCGTGATGCGCCACATCTCTCCGCGCTGGACGAACACCTCGCCGGGCGTAGCGAAGTTGACGACGAACCGTTCGTCCAGGGTACCGACCTGCGTGCCCGAGGCCACGTCCTCTACGTCGTAGGTCGCCTCGTCGGGTATCATCGAGAGGTTCTGGTAGAAGTACTGCCAGGTGCCGCGCCGCTTCTCCAGTGTGTCCCGGTCCTCGTCGAGCCAGACGACGTTGCTCTGGGCGAGCTCGCGGACGACGGCTTTGAACTGGTCCTCGTCTACGTCCCGGAACGGGTAGGCCCGCGTGAGTATGTCGTAGGCCGCCATCGCCCGGATTTCCCCGGTGTCCATGACGAGCCCGGCTATCTGGTTTGCGACTGTATCGAGGCTCCCGTCGTGAATCTCTGCGGGTTCGACCTCGCCCGCGCGAGCCTGTCTGGCGATGGCCAGTGCTTCGAGCGTGTCGTCGGTGTGGGTCGTGACGACCGTCCCGGCGGATGTCTGGTCCCGGCGGTGGCCCGCGCGGCCGACTCGCTGGACGAGTCTGGAGACCTGCCGCGGGCTGCCGTACTGGACGACGTGGTCGACCCGCCCAACGTCGATACCAAGTTCCATCGAGGAGGTACACAGCAGCGCGTCCAGTTCCCCGCGCTTGAACGCGTCTTCGACCTCGATGCGGGCCTCCTTCGAGAGCGAGCCGTGGTGGATTCCCAGGTCTGTCCCGAGCTCCTTGAACCGCGAGCCCAGCGCCTCGGCTGTCTGGCGCGTGTTGACAAACACCAGGACGGATTCGTGGTCGGTTATCAGGTCGTCGATGAACCGGACGTGGCTCGCCGTCTCGGCGTCCGTGACGAGTTCGCTGGAGAGCCGTTCGTCTTCCTCGGTGACCTGCGGGCGAACCACCGTGACGTCGAGGCGGTTGCCGATATCGACCTCGACTATCGAGCAGGGCCGTCCGCCGGTGAGGAACTGTCCGACTGCGTTGGGGTCGCCGACGGTCGCCGAGAGCCCGATGCGCTGGAACTCCCCGGCAACTTCCCGCAGCCGTTCGAGCCCAACGGTCAGCTGTGCGCCCCGTTTGGCCGCCGCGAGCTCGTGGACCTCGTCGACGACGACGTGGTCGACGTATTCGAGTGCCACCCGAAGCTTCGACCCAGTGAGCATCGCCTGCAGTGTCTCCGGGGTGGTGACGAGCACGTCCGGCGGGTCGTCTGCCTGCTTGCTTCGCTGGTAGTCCGTCGTGTCGCCGTGGCGCACGTCGATATCGAGGCCGAGGGTCTCGCCCCACCACTCCAGGCGTTCGCGCATGTCGCGGTTCAGGGCCCGAAGCGGCGTGACGTACAGCGCGCCGATGCCGAAGCGGTCGTCGGCCTCGGTCAGCGCGTCGAGTACCGGCAACATCGCCGTCTCGGTCTTGCCTGTCCCGGTGGGCGCGACGACGAGGGCGTCCCGGCCGCGGGCGAGCGTCGGTATGGCCTTCCGCTGTGGCTCGGTCGGCGTGGAAAAGCCCCGCTCGGACAGCGCCGCTCTGACGTCGTCACCGAGCTCGGTGAACGCGTCTCGCCCCTCTATTACCCCGTTACTCATCGACCCTCTGTAACCGCTACAGCTTTAAGTACACTGTGTCGGGCGTCCAGCTTACTGCCACTCTTCGAGCTGCACCGACTCGGTCGCCTGAATCCAGGCGTTGTCACACTGCGCGTCGTATATGATGTCGGCGGTATCGGTCGTAATGTGGTTGTACCGGTCGTAGTCGTTCTGTTCGGGAGTGCTTATCGACTGTCCATCCGCTGATTCACTCGTTCTCGTATCCATTGATATCTGTCTGTGCACAGCTACTCGACGGGGCGGTATAGCTCTGCGGTAACGGTAATGTTACCTGCTTGACCGGTCAACGTAGGAGGGGACTACTCGTCGCAAGCGCGCCCCCTCCGCCACGGAGTCACCTTTCACATTGAGACAGGCCGCCGGCTCAACCCCCTCGATAGATGTCGGTCCGAGCGTCAGAAGTATGACTGCCATACTCTCACATGCAGAGCGTATTCCGGACCTGTGTCAAAATGTAACTCGATTTACCACTGGTCGACCGCGGCGCGCGACGGGGCGGTCCCCGCAAGCGAAATGTCTTTGCTCGGCCGGGAGTACGTTATAGCATGCCAGTCACAGACGAGACAGAACTCGAAGAGATACTCGCGCTGGAGCGTGTCGCTGTCGTCGGTTGCTCCGCTACCCCCGGCAAGGACGCTCACGAGGTACCAAAGTACCTCCTTGACCACGGCTACGACATCGTCCCAGTCAACCCCTTCGCCGACGAGATATTCGGCCGGGAGTGTTACGATAGCCTGGCCGACGTTCCCGGCGAGGTAGACATCGTCGACATCTTCCGGCCGAGCGAGGAAGTCGCCGGCATCGTCGACGCCGCACTCGACAGGGACGACGACGCCGTCATCTGGCTCCAGTTAGGTATCCACGACGACGAGGCGGTGGCCCGTGCCGAGGCGGCCGGCCGACGCGTCGTTCAGGACCGCTGTATGAAACCGACCCACCAGTCCCTGAGGGGGTGAGTCAACGGGCACAGCCGGCCTGTCGGTCGCCTTCAATGACTCTTTTCCCCGTTCGTGCGGGGTTTTCACCGTTCGAACGGTCGTACAATTATATATGCACGCACCGGAACCCCTGTTTCATATGGAGAAACGGACTTCCGGAACAAACGGGAGATGCGGCGGCGACGAGCGAACTATATCTAAAAATTTTGATTGGAATCAGACGCCCCCCAGCGTCGCCGCCGTTCGACTTCTCGGTGTCGCATCGAACGACGACCCGACGGCGATCGAACCGCTTGGGGAGACGGTCGACCTCGACACGCTCGACCGACTGGTGCGTTCGATGGACGCCGAGTCGAAACTGGCGTTTACGCATCACTGCCACTCGGTCACCCTGTACGGTGACGGGACCGCGACCGTCGCTCACGAGGGCGACTGACGGGAGTGGCCGACCGTACACGGACCGAGAGCCCAACTGTTTTCTTCGGCGGCGGCGTCCCCGTGGATATGAACGCAGACGAGGTCGCGGCGATAATCGAGCGGGAGATTCCGGACGCGACGGCGACGGTGACGACGCCGCGTGACCCCGACGACGACAGTCACTACGCGGTCGACGTGGTCTCGCCGGCCTTCGAGGGGCAGTCCCTCGTCGACCAGCACCAGCTCGTCCACGACGCGCTCGGGGAACACCTCACCCGGGATATCCACGCCATCGAACTGACGACCGACACACCGGAGTGAGCGGTACGCATTTCCCTGCCGGCCCGTAACGGGCAGTCATGAGCTTCGAACCCGAGACACTCTCCCCCGAAGAGGCACACGCGAACGTCGAAGAGACCATCGAGAACAACGAGGTCGCGCTGTTCATGAAGGGCACCGAGATGATGCCCCAGTGTGGCTACTCGCGGAAGGCGCTGGGGCTCATCGGGCAACACCGCGACGACGTGGCGACGGTGAACGTCCTGACGGCCACGGAGGCCTACCGGGAGGCCCTTTCGGAGTACAGCGGCCGCGAGACCGTCCCGCAGACCTTCGTCGACGGCGAGTTCGTCGGCGGTAGCGACATCCTAGAACAGCTCGACGACAGCGGCGACCTGGCCGAGACGCTGAACGCGTAACTACTCCTCGTCGCGCATCTCGCCGAGTTTGTCGACGAGGTCGCTCGTCGACCCCTCGACCTCGAACGATACGTCCCCGTCGTGTTCGTTCTCGTGGACAGCGACGCCGTCGCTGTCGTCAGTGTCCACGTCCTGGTCCTTTTGCTCGGACTCGTCGTAGCTACCAAAACCCATGTGTAATAGACGTGGCGACAGTCACTAAAGTGACTCGGTAACTGCCGCTTTCGACGCATGTTAGAAGATGTCCCGGCGGGCAACGCCGCCCGTGGCGGGCTCTCGCGTGCTCTTTCGGCCTTCCCGGGAGGGGAAGTTTCTTATCTGTGGTTGTTCTTCGCCTAGGTACCGACGTTCGATAGCCGTTCGTCTTCGGACGGCTGGACCTCCAACCGCTGCTTTCCCACATTCATGAGTACTGCAGACGAGACCTTAGAGAAGATCAAAGCACAGGTCGAGGCGGAGACGCCCGACGACATCACAATCGCATCTGTCTCCTTCGAGGGGCCGGAGCTCGTTATCTACACGCCCGAGGCCAAGGAGGTGGCGACCCGTGACGGTATCGTCCGGAACCTGGCACAGACGCTGCGAAAACGAATCAACGTCCGCCCGACCCAGGACGCCCTGGTTTCCCAGGCCGAGGCGGAGGCCACCATTGAGGACACCATCCCCGAGGACGCCGGGGTCCAGAACCTGGACTTCGACGGGGACACCGGCGAGGTGTTCATCGAGGCCGAGAAGCCGGGTCGCGTCATCGGTCGCCACGGCGAGACCTTGGACCAGATTTCCGCGAGCGTCGGCTGGACCCCCGAAGTCGTTCGGACGCCGCCGATGGAGTCAAACACCGTCTCGAACGTCCGGAACTTCCTGAAACAGGAGCGCAACGAGCGCCGGGACATCCTCGAACGGGTCGGCCGCCAGATAAACCGGCCCGAGACCGCCGACGACGACTGGGTTCGCCTGACGACGCTTGGCTGCTGTCGCGAGGTCGGCCGCGCTTCCTTCATCCTCTCGACGCCCGAATCGCGCATCCTCATCGACTGCGGCGACAAGCCCGGCGCCGAGGGCGAGGTCCCCTACCTTCAGGTGCCCGAAGCCCTGGCGGCGGGGCCCAACTCCATCGACGCCGTCGTCCTGACACACGCCCACCTCGACCACTCCGCGCTCATCCCCATCCTGTTCAAATACGGCTACGACGGCCCGATATACACCACCGCGCCGACGCGGGACCTGATGGGCCTGCTGCAGCTTGACTACCTCGACGTGGCCGCAAAGGAAGGCCGGACCCCGCCCTACGAGAGCCAGCAGGTCAGGGACGCCCTGAAACACACCATCCCACTGGAGTTCGGCAACGTCACCGACATCGCGCCCGACATCAAGCTCACGATGCACAACGCCGGCCACATCCTCGGCTCGGCGGTGTGTCACTTCCACGTCGGTGAGGGCCGATACAACGTCGCCTTCTCCGGGGACATCCACTACACGGATACGCGCCTGCTGGACGGCGCGGTCAACGACTTCCCCCGCGTAGAGTCTCTCATCCTCGAATCCACGTACGGCGGGAAAAACGACTACCAGACCGACCAGGCGGACTCCGAACGCGTTCTCAAGCGCGTCATCAACGAGGCCCACGAGAAGAAGGGAAAGATTCTGATTCCCGCCTTCGCGGTGGGTCGCTCACAGGAGCTGATGCTCGTCCTGGAGGAGGCGATGAGCTCGGGGGATATCCCGACGATGCCCGTCTACCTCGACGGGATGATACGGGAGGCGACGGCCATCCACACGGCCTATCCGGAGTACCTCCGTGAGAGCCTCCGGGACCGCATCCTCTATCAGGACGACAACCCGTTCCTCGCCGACCAGTTCCAGCAGGTCGACGGCGGGGAGGAGATGCGACAGGACATCGCCGACGACGAACCGGCCATCATCCTCACGACCTCGGGGATGGTCACTGGCGGTCCGGTCATGTCCTGGCTCCGCCTGCTGGGCGGGGACCCGGACAACACGATGGTCTTCGTCGGCTATCAGGCCGAAGGGACCCTGGGCCGCCAGATTCAGCGCGGTCAGGACGAGATTACGATGTCGGACAAGAGCGGCCCCCGCGCCGAGCGGGTGAGCCTGAAGATGGGCATCGAGACGGTCGACGGCTTCTCGGGCCACGCCGACCGGCAGGGCCTGGAGACGTTCGTCGAGACGATGCACCCGCGCCCGGAGAAGGTGCTCTGTGTCCACGGCGACGAGAGCTCGACGAACCAGCTCTCCTCGGCGCTGTACCAGAAGTTCAACATGCGGACGTTCAACCCCAAGAACCTCGAGACGTTCCGTTTCGTCTGACTCAGTCCTCGCTGTCGTCGATGTTGAGCGACTGCCGGAGCCGGGCACTTATGACCTGGTCGACGATACCCATCAGCTGCTGGTCGTCGGTGGTGTAGCCCGAGAAGATACCCAGACCGATGGTCCCCCCGGCCATCTCGCGGTGGCCGCCGGCGCTACCGACATCGTCGAAGGCGTCGTGGAGTACCGACCCCATATGCACCCGTGAGTCCGTCGTGCGGGCGCTTATCTGGATGGTGTTCTCGACCAGCCCGAAGACGACGGTCGTCTCGATGCCTTCGAGGTTCATCAGGTAGTCGGCCGCCTGTGGGAGCGCGTCACGCTCGCTGGTCCGGCCGACCTGGGAGATGAGCACCGACCCCGTCACCCGCCGGTTCTCGATGGCGTGGGAGATGGTGTCGATGGTTGCGCTGCTGACGGCCGGCGTCGAGAGTTGCCTGACCATCGCCGACTCACTGTACTCGTGGAGGTAGGCGGCGGCCTCGTACTCGCTGCGGGTGACGCCGCGAAGGAAGTCAAGCGTCTCCCGCCGGATGGCAAAGAGGAGCGCGGTGGCGACGCGTGCGGTGGGCTCCAGCGGGAGCGCCCGGATGTACTCGGTGAGGATGGTCGCCGTCGCTCCGACGGCTTCCTGGTTGTCGACGAACCGGGCCGAGATATCCTCTACCGGGTGGTGGTCGATGACGATGTCGATGTCCGTCCCGGACGGGACTTGGTTGTTCTCGCCGGCTATCGAGTGATCAACGAAGGCAAGCAGGCTGTCGGCGGGCCGGTTCCGAACCATCTCGACGCGGAACGGCGCCAGGTCTATGTCGAGCAGGTTCACGAGCGCCCGGTTTTGCTGGTGGGAGATCTCCCCGCTGTAGAGGATGTGTCGCTCGTCGATGCCCGCAGCGGCGGCGATAGTGCCAAGCCCGACGGCGCTTGCCAGGCAGTCGGGATCCGGATTGTCGTGACAGACGACAGTGAGCGCCTCGCTGTCGTCCAGCAGCTCCCAGAGCCGCTGTGGTTCGCGTGTCGGGAGTTCCGTGTTGGGCGTCATTGTCGTCCCGGTGGCCGATGACTGCCGTGCGGCCCTCGACTGGGGAGTGTCCGTGCCACGCAAAAAGTTAGACTGGAGACATAATAAAACCAGTCTCCGTAACCGCACGGACAGGCCGCTCGTTGCCGGCGTAAGCTCCCCGTACCACGGGACAGCGCCGTGATACTGCACGCGGCACAGATTCGAGCACTGTGACACTATCTGCCGCAGCCGTACGTGCTCCCGGATGCCGAACTCGCCCGGTACGGAAGGCCGAGCGGGTGACGCTCACTCGCTCGGTTCGCTCACCGTCAGCACCGGTATCTCGGCGCGTCTGAGAAGTGCCTCAGCGGTGCTGCCCAGCAAGACCCTGTCCAGACCGGTCCGACCGTGTGTCC
>JBEQBH010000031.1:0-8266 GCA_041639955.1 Halobacteriales archaeon
CGGGGGGTCCCGCGCCACGGCTACGCGGTCACTGACGCCGAAGGCGAGGAGCTGGGCCACGTCACCAGCGGGACGATGAGCCCGGCGCTGGGGGTGCCTATCGCGCTGGCCTACCTCCCGACCGAGTTCGCCGACCCCGACACCGCCGTCAACGTGGTCATCCGCGGCGAACCGAAGGAAGCACGTACCCGGGCCACGCCATTTATCGACAGATGAGTTTCGACGTACCCGACGACCTCCGATATCTGGAATCACACGAGTGGGTCCACGCTGACGGCGACACCGCGCGTGTGGGTATCACCGACTTCGCGCAGGACGAACTGGGCGACGTGGTGTTCGTGGAACTGCCCGACGAGGGCGAGGAGCTGACGGCGGGCGAGGAGTTCGGCGTCGTGGAGTCAATCAAGGCCGTCTCGGACGTCTACGCCCCCGTCTCTGGGACCGTGACGGCGGTCAACGAGGCGCTGTTCGACCAGCCGGAACTCCTCAACGAGGACCCCTTCGGCGAGGGGTGGATGCTCGAACTCGAACTGGCCGACGAGAGCGGACTCGATGACTTACTCGACGCCGACGACTACCGCGACCAGATCGAGTAGGTTCGCCGCCGCGCACCCGCCGACGGGGTGGGAATCGAGATAATCATATGCGGGCGGTCGTAACGATACTCCAACAATGTCTGCCCGCGGGATGTTACGCCGGTTTTCGGGACAGCTACCATGACAAGCCCCTACGCTCCCCACACCGACGCCGAGACCGAGGCCATGCTCGACGCGGTCGGCGTCGACGACATCGAGGCGCTGTTCGACGTGCCCGACGCCGTCGCCTTCGACGACGAGTTCGGTATCCCGGCGCGCGGCGAGCGCGAGACGCGCCGAGAGATGGCCCGAATCCTGGGGCGCAACGACGACCTGACCGAGTTCCTCGGCCGGGGGCACTACACGCACTACGTCCCGAGCGTCGTCGACGATCTCGCGGGCCGGTCGGAGTTTCTGACCTCCTACACGCAGTACCAGCCCGAGGTCGCGCAGGGGTTCCTGCAGGCCCTCTTCGAGTACCAGTCGATGCTGGTCGAACTCACCGGGCTGGACGTGGCCAACTGCTCGATGTACGACGAGGCGACAGCGCTTGGCGAGGCGGCGGCGCTCTCCCAGCGGGTCCGCTCTGTCTCCGGCGAGACGGTGCTGGTGCCCGACCACCTCCGGGAGGGCAAGCGTGCCGTGCTGGCGAACTACGCCGACGGCCCCGGCCTGTCGGTCGCGTCCTATCCCATGGCCGACGGCCAGGCCGATATCGAGGCGCTCGCGTCGGCCGTCGACGACGACGTGGCGATGGTGTACGCGGAGACGCCCACCGTTCGGGGCGTCATCGAGGAGCGTCTCGCCGACATCGGCGCCCTCGCCGACGACCACGACGCGCTGTTTTGCCTGGGGTCGGACCCGGTCGCGCTGGCGCTGCTCGAGCGGCCCGCCGACGTGGGCGCCGACGTGGTGGTCGGCGACGCCGCCTCGCTGGGCACGGGCACCACCTACGGCTTCGGCCTCGGGATGTTCGTCACCCGCGAGGAGTACCTCCGGCAGGTCCCCGGGCGCCTCGTCGGCGCGAGCGAGGACAGCGACGGGCGCCGGGCCTACACGCTCACGCTCCAGACCCGCGAACAGCACATCCGCAAGGAGCGGGCGACCTCGAACATCTGTACGAACCAGGCGTGGGTGGCGCTGCGTGCCGCGATGCACGCCGCGTGGCTCGGTCCCGACGGGCTCGTCGACCTGGCCGAGGACTGTGTGACCCGACCGCGCGACCTCGCGGCCCGTCTCGGCGACGTGGTCGGCCTGCAGGCGCCGGTCCACGGCGGCCACCACTTCCGTGAGTTCGTCGCCAGGACCGACCAGCCTGCCCGGGCGGTCGTCGACGACCTCGCGGCGGAAGGGTATGCTGTCCACGCCGTCGGCGAGCACCTCATCCAGGTCGCCGCCACGGAGGTGACCGCCGAGGCCGAAGACGGTCTCGTCGGGGCGCTCACGGAGGTGGCGAAATGACGACGTACGACCAGGCAAACTGGACGGACGACGACGGCGAGCGCTACGAGCCGCTGCTCTCTGAGAAGGCGAACGAGCGCGTCGAAATCGAGGACTCCCCGCTGCCCGAGGAACTGACGCGTGACTCGCTCGAACTCCCCGCCCCCGCCGAGCCGGAGCTGGCCCGCCACTACACCCGTCTCTCACAGATGAACTACGGCGTCGAGAGCGGCCCGTTCCCGCTTGGCTCGTGTACGATGAAGTACAACCCGTCGTTTACCGAGGACGTCGCGGCCCTGCCGTCGGCGGCGGTCCACCCGGACCGGCCCGACCGCACGGTTCAGGGGACGCTCGCGCTCTCCTACCGCCTGCAGGAGTATCTGGGCCGTATCGGGGGCATGGACGCGGTGACGCTCCAGCCCCCGGCCGGGGCCGCCGGGGAGTTCACCGGCATCCAGATTGCCAAGGCCTACCACGGGCACAACGGGGCGGAGCGCTCCGAGGTCCTCATCCCGGACTCGGCCCACGGGACCAACTTCGCCACGGCGGCGATGGCCGGGTACAGCGTGGTGGAACTCCCAAGCGGCGACGACGGGCGCGTCGACATCGACGCCCTCGAAGCGGCCGTCAGCGAGGAGACGGCTGCGCTCATGCTGACTAACCCCAACACGCTGGGGCTGTTCGAGCGCGACATCGAGCGCATCGCCGACATCGTCCACGACGCGGGCGGACTGCTGTACTACGACGGCGCGAATCTCAACGCCCTGCTCGGGCGCGCTCGGCCCGGTGACATGGGCTTCGACGTGATGCACTACAACGTCCACAAGACATTCGCAACGCCCCACGGCGGCGGTGGCCCGGGCGCCGGCCCCGTCGGCGTCACCGAGGAACTCGCGCCTTTCCTGCCGGAGCCACACGTCCGCGAGCGCGACGCTGACGACGGCCGTGGCGGCTACGAGTACTACCGCCCCGACCACTCCATCGGGAAGGTCCACGGCTACTACGGCAACTGGCCGGTGCTGGTAAAGGCCGCCGCCTACATCGCCCGGCTCGGGGACTCGGGACTGGCCGACGCAAGCGCCAAGGCCGTCCTGAACGCGAACTACCTCGCCGAGCGAGTCCCGTACGACGTGCCCTTTGGCCCCTTCCACCACGAGTTCGTCGCCAGCGCGGGCGAGCAGGACGCCGCCGACGTGGCGAAAGGGATGCTCGACCACGGCGTCCACCCGCCGACGACCAAGTGGCCCGAAACCGTCGACGAAGCGCTCATGACCGAGCCGACGGAGGGCGAGAGCAAGCGGTCGCTGGACCAGTTGGCCGCCGCCTTCGAAGCCGTCCACGGGGCGGACGACGGGACGCTCGCCTCGGCGCCTCGCCGGACCGCCGCGGGACGCATCGACCAGGTCTCGGCCGCTCGCAACCCGCGGCTCTCCTGGCAAGCGCTCGATTCCGAGTAGTGATAATCCCGGCCACCCATTTATATGGGTGTAGGTGACAGTTCAGGTACTGACACGCATGTCCGAACAGGCAGTCGTCCTCCACGTTCGCCCCGAACCCGCTACTGCCGGCCGCTCGCCCCTTGGCGAGGGACTCAGCCGGCCAGTTCGGACCGCGAACTCCGTGGCGGCGGCGCTCGGTGTCCTCGATGGGGTCCCCGTCGACGCCGTCGTCTGCGACCACGTTCCTGCGGACGGACTGGACGGGCTGTCGGTCCTCGAAGCGGTCCGCGCCGAGCGTCCCGAGCTTCCGGTGGTGCTCGCGACGGACGAACCCGACGGTCGCGTGGCCGCCGAGGCGACCCGACTCGGGGTGACCGAGTACGTCCCCCGGAGCGACACAGACCCCACGGATCGAGTTCGGGAACTGGTCGGGGTGGTCTCGGAACCCCCGGTGCCGACCCGCGAACGTGAACTGGAGCGGAACAACGAGGCGCTGCAACGCCTGACCGAACTGGCGGCGACCGACACGCTCTCCGACGAGGAGATACTCGACGGCGTCCTCGAAATCGGCGCCGACCGCCTGGAGATGTCGCTTGGCTACCTCTCCCGTATCGACGGGGAGCAGTACGAGGTGACCGCCGTCGTCGGCGACCACGACGTCGTCCAGGCCGGCGTCGAGGCCGAGCTGTCGGACACCTACTGTCGCCGTATCGTCGGTACCGACCGGGACCAGTTCGGGGTCACCGACGCTGTCGCCGAGGGATGGGGCGACCACACGGCCTATCAGATGTCGGGTCTCGCCTGCTATCTCGGGGGGACGGTCCTGGTCGACGGGGAGCTGTACGGGACGCTCTGTTTCGCCGACGACGAGCCGCGGGCCGAGCCGTTCTCCGAGAGCGAGCAGGCGTTTGCGAAACTGCTCGCCGAGTGGACGAGTCGGGAGCTGGAACGCCGACAGCGAAACGCCGACCTCGAACGGTACGAGAACGTCATCGAGGCCGTCGACGACGGTATCTACGCCCTCGACGAGACGGGTCACTTCCAGCTGGTCAACGACGCGATGACGGAGCTGACCGGCTACACCGAATCGGCGCTGCTTGGCGCCCACACCAGTCAGATAAAGTCCGACGAGGTCGTCGAACGGGCCGAGTCCATCGTCCGGGAGATGATATTCGACCGGGCGGACGACGAGGAGACGTTCGACCTGTCGATTCAGCGGGCAGACGGCTCCTCGTTCCCCGCCGAGGACCACATGACGCTGCTGTGGGACGACGACGGCGAGTGGTTCGAGGGGACAGCGGGTATCATCCGCGACATCACCGCCCAGAAGGAACGCGACCAGCGACTCTCGGGGCTGCTGGAGACGACGCGCTCGCTGATGCAGGCCCAGACCGCCGAGGACGTAGCCGAGACGGTCGTCGCGGCCGCCGAGTCGGAGCTGGGATTCGATCTGAACCTCGTCCGGCTCTACGAGGAGGAGACGGAGACCTTACAGCCGGTCGCCGCAACCGACGGGATGCCCGAACGCCCGGTCTACGGGGCCGACGAGGCGTTCCCGGGCGAGGCCTATCAGCGCGGCGAGACGGTCCGCATCAACGACTTCGGCGAGGTGTCAAACTACGACAACGGGCGGGCAAACGCCGCGATGTACGTCCCCCTCGACGGGCACGGCGTGTTGAGCGTCGCCACGTACGCCCAGGAACAGTTCTCCGATGCGGACGTCTCGGTCGCCGAAATCCTCGCCTCCAACGCGGCGGCCGCGCTGGACCGCGTCGAGCGCGAGCAGGACCTGCTGCGCTACGAGACTGTCATCGAGAACGTCCGTGACATGGTGTACGTCCTCGGCGAGGACGGGCAGTTCCAGCTCGTCACGGAAGCGCTGGCCGACTGGCTGGGCTACGAGCGCGAGGCGCTGCTCGACTGTCATCCGCGGACCCTCCTGGGCGATCAGACGATCCAGGCGTTCGCCAGACAGATCAGGCGCCTCCGTGACAGCGACGAGGCGTCGACGGCGACAGTCGAGACGACGCTCCTGCGCAAGAACGGCGACGAACTCCCCGCCGAAATCGAGCTCTCCCTTATCGACAACGCGTCGTTCCGGGGGACCGCCGGCGTCGTGCGCGACCGAACGGAGCTCGAACAGACCCGCGAGGAGCTGCGCGACGAGCGGGACCGCTTCTCGTATCTGTTCAACAACCTGCCGGACGCCGTCGTCGAGATGGAGCTCGACGACGACGACGCCCCGCGCGTCCGCTCGGTCAACCCCGCTTTCACCGACGTCTTCGGTCTCGACCGGGAGACTGTCGTCGACGGGGACCTCAACGAGTACGTCCTCCCGCCGAACGACGACGCCAAGCGCGAGGCCGACCGGCTCGACCAGCGAAGCGCCGACGGGGAGACCGTCCAGGCCGAAATCCGCCGCCGCACCGCCGACGGCTTCCGCGACTTCCTCTTTCGCGGGGTCCCGTACCGCCGGGACGACGGGCGCGTCTGGAGCTTCGGTATCTACACCGACATCACCGAACAGATAGAACGCGAGCGGCGGCTGGAGGTCCTCAACCGCGTGTTGCGACACAACCTCCGCAACGACCTGACGGTCGTGCTCGGGCTCGCCGACGAGCTCTACGAGCGGACCGACGACGCGGAACACCACTCGCTGCTCGACCGCCTCCGCGGGAAGGCCGAACAGATAGCTTCGCTCAGCGACCGCGCCCGCGAGATAGAGCGCTCGGTCAGGCGAGACGACGCCGATACCACGCCACTGGATGTCACCGACGCCGTCGAGTCCGTCGCCACGCAGTACGCCACCCAGCACGGGTTGCCAATAGAGCTCTCGACCCCGGACACGCCAGTCACGGCCGCCGACGGCCGTCTGCGACGTGTCGTCGTCGAACTCCTGGAGAACAGCCACGAACACGCCGGCGACGACCCGACGGTGTCGGTCGTCGTCGACTCCGACCCGGAGACGGTGTCTATCACCGTCGCCGACGACGGGCCGGGGATTCCGGACCACGAACTCGACGTGTTGACCGGCACCGAACCCATCACCCAGTTGAGCCACGGGAGCGGCCTGGGGCTGTGGCTGGTCATCTGGGTGGTAGAGTCCTACGGCGGGACCGTCCGATTCGAGAACACCGACGACGGCGCGTCGGTCACACTGACGCTGCCCCGGACCGACATCTAGGTCGCGGCGCGTATCTTCTCGGCCAGCAGGCTGTACTGCTCGGTACCGGTCCCCTTCTGGACGAAGTCGGTCACGCCGGCGTCCTCGGCCTCTGGCCTGACGTCGGCCGGTTCGCGGGCGCTGAAGAGGAGAAACGGAATCGTCCGCTCTCGCTCCCGGAGCTCAGTACACAGCTCCAGGCCGTCGAGACGGGGCATCTTGTAGTCGCTGACGACGACGTCGTACTCCCCAGTCAGCGCCATATCCAGCGCCGTTTCCGGGTCGCTCTCGCTCGTCACCTCGAGGTCGTCCTCCTGTCCCAGAAACGTCTGGACGATTTCGAGTACGTCTCTGTCTTCGTCGACGAGGAGCACGTCGATGTTCATCTACTTGACCTATCCGCTTGTAAAATAAAAACCCACGGTCACTGCATGGCAGCGAGGTCGACACACGCACCGTAGTCCGCGCTCAGCCACGTCGACAGCCGCGCGTCACCCGTCGCTTCGGGCGGGTAGATGGTACAGCGGTCCGGCTCGTCCGCGTAGCGGACCACAGTCAGTGACAGTTCCACGTCCGGTCGGTCGGTAGCGTCCGCGGCCACCCCCGTCTGGTCCAGGCTCATCCTGCATGTAGGCTCACTGACCGGAGCGGTAAAACCGCTTCTAAGACCTCTCAGTACCGCTATATAGCGCTCAGGCGCCCTGTGCGGTGTCGACCTCGCCGTCGATGCGGACGAACCCGTAATCGCACTCCCCGCAGTGCCACTTGACCTTCCGCCCGAGATGCATCGTCGTGCTGGCGACCTTCCAGAACTCGCTGTACTCCTCACACTTCGGGCAGTAGTGCTCCAGTTCGAGGCTCATGCCAGCCGGTTGTACGCCCGCGCCATTGAAGCTCCCGGTTCTGGTGCATACTGTCCGCTGGAACGGTGACCGACACTGTCGGTTCTCGGACCCGAACACGCAAACCGTCCACCCCCGTATTGGGGGTATGACCACGGTCGAAGACGACCAGCCGCCACTCACCGCGCTACAGGCCGACGCCGACGCGCTGGCGCCGTCGGAGACGGCGACGGCGACGTTCGGGATGGGTTGTTTCTGGGGCCCCGACGCCCAGTTCGGGGCGATGGCGGGCGTTGTGCGGACACGCGTCGGCTACGCGGGCGGGACGGAGCCGGAGCCGAGCTA
This sequence comes from Halobacteriales archaeon, assembly GCA_041639955.1. GTDB lineage: Archaea > Halobacteriota > Halobacteria > Halobacteriales > Haloarculaceae > Haloarcula. The sequence continues at coordinate 7,805 of JBEQBH010000031.1, forward strand.
CTACTCGCTGGGCGACCACACCGAGGTGGTACAGGTCGAGTACGACCCCGACGTGGTGGGATACGAGGAGCTGTTGGACGTCTTCTGGGCGAATCACAACCCCTTCGGCGCGGCCCGCAAGCGTCAGTACCGGGGCGTCGTGTTGGCCCACGACGACGCCCAGCGGGCGGCCGCCGAGGCGTCGGCGGTAGCGCTCTCGGACCGGACCGGCCAGTCCGTCGAGACGGCCATCGAGACGCTTGACAGCTTCACGCTGGCCGAGGACTACCACCAGAAGTACGAGCTGCGCTCGACGCCGGTGCTGGGCGACGAGCTGGAAGATATCTACGGTCCGTCGCTGGTCGATTCGACCGTCGCGGCGCGGCTCAACGGCTTCGTCGCGGGCCACGGCGACACTGCCCAGCGCGAGGCCCTCCTCGCCGACGTGGCCCTCTCGCCCGCAGCGCTGTCGGAACTCGAGCG
>JBEQBH010000032.1:0-8123 GCA_041639955.1 Halobacteriales archaeon
TCGAGACAGTCCTCGAGGTCGTCGACGAGCGTCGCGCCGAACTGCTTTGCGCGCTCCTCGCTGATGTAGGGGTCGAACGTGACGATGTCCATCCCGAGGTTACCGAGGCGCTTGGCGACCTGCTGGCCGACGCGGCCAAAGCCCACGACCCCGAGGGTCTTGTTGTTGACCTCGGTGCCGAGGAACTCCCCTTTGGCCCACTCGCCGCCCTTGAGGCGGTCGTGGGCCTGCGGGATGGAGCGGGCGGTGGCAAACGCCATCGCGACGCTGTGTTCGGCGGCGGCGCGGACGTTGCCGTCGGGGGCGTTGGCGACGATGACGCCGTGTTCGGTGGCGGCGTCGATGTCGATGTTGTCGACACCGATACCGGCGCGGCCGACGATGATGAGGTCGGGGGCGGCGGCGAACACCTCGTCGGTGACTTCGGTGCCCGAGCGGACGATGAGCGCGTTGGCGTCCGAGACCGCATCGAGCAGCGCGTCGCCCTCGACATCGTAGGCTGTGACAACTTCGTGGCCCGCCTCGCGTAGCCGGTCGAGCCCGGCGTCCGCGATGGGGTCCGTGACGAGTACCTTCATACCGGACCGAACTTACCGGGGCGGCATAACGCTTGTTTTCTCGGCGCGAGGTGGCCACTACCGGCACAGCGAATCGGGAGAAACGGCCTGCGCTATCGCCACTCCGGGAGCGAGGCGGCGTCCGCGAGCGGGAGTGTCATGTACGCGTCGTCGGTCGAGACGTCCGCGATGACGAACGTGTCAGTCGGCCCTTCCTCGACGGAAGCCATGACCTCCGATTCGGCGGCAACCTGCGCTGGGGCAACCGTATCCGGCTCCATGCATGTTAATATGTAACACCCGTATATAAAAACTGCGAAATCCACAGACAACGAGACCTTAATATCACGCTACTTATCAATCTCGGGCGAGTATCAGCGGCTGAAACGGGGCCGTGCTATGGGCGTAATCGGGTGTCACTGGGCGGGACATCCGGGTATGGCATTCTTATCGGTGGTAGCCAAATGCGGTAACGGCGTCTACGTCGTCGGTTCGACAGGTCAGTTCGCCGCACGGAACAGCGCTACGGACGGCAGGGAGACGTTGGCGATGGGACTCACCGCGAGCCGACAGACCGTCCGACAGCGGTGGGTGGCCCGACACGGGGGCGGGTCCGACGATACCACGAGCCCGATGTTAACTACTTAGTAGGTGCGGGGCGGAGCTTTGGCCAGTATGAACGTCGCAGACGCTATGACGCCGCGCTCGGAGGTCGTCACGGTCGAGATTCCGGGCACCCGTGACGACGTGCTGGAGTATCTTCAGAAGCGGGCTTTCTCGTCAGTTCCCGTCATCAAAGAGACCGACGACGGCGAACAGTTCCGCGGGCTCGTCTCCCGAGACGCCCTCATCGACCAGCCCGACGAGGACCAACTCGCCCTGCTGGTCGAGGAGGTGCCGACCATCACCGCCGACGCCACCATCGAGGCGGCGGCCGAACTGATGCTCACGGAGGGCGAGCGCCGGGTGCCGGTCGTCGACGGGCGACTGGAGGGGATCATCACGATAACGGACATCGTCCACGCCATCGCCAACGGCGACGCCGCCGGCGACAGCGACGTCGGCGGGCTGGCCCGCAGCGACATCAACTGCCTCTACGCCGGGAGTCCGCTGACTGTCGCCGAGCGGGAGCTGTCCCACGCCGAAGTGCCCTACGGCGTCGTGCTCGACGACGAGGGCGAGATGACCGGAATGCTCACCGTGGTCGACATCATCGAGGTCGCCCGCGTCGTGGAGGGCGAGGACGACACCGGCGACTCCATCGCCAACCAGGACGACGACTGGGCCTGGGAGGGCATCAAGGCCGTCGGCGGGCGGTACATGCCCACGCGCAACGTCGAGATTCCGGTCGAACCCGTCCGGGAGTTCATGACCGACGAGGTCATCACCGTCAGCAAACGCCGCACCGCGAAGGAAGCCGCCCAGCTGATGATAGAGCACGAAATCGAGCAGATTCCGCTCGTCTCGGGCGACGAACTCACCGGTATCGTCCGCGATATCGACCTGCTGGAGGGGCTATGAACGAGGGCGAGCGCCTGACCGAGCTGGCCAAGCGACGGGGGTTTTACTTCCCCGCCGCGGGCGCCTACGGCGGCGCCGCCGGCTTCTGGACCTACGGGCCACAGGGCGCCGCGCTGAAGGACAACATCGAGGACGCCTGGCGCGACCGCTTTGTCGTCCAGGCCGGCCACCAGGAGATATCCGCGCCGGACGTGATGCCCGAACCCGTCTTCGAGGCGTCGGGCCACCTGGACGGCTTCGACGACATGATAATCGAGTGCGGTGAGTGTGGCGCGACCCACCGGGCCGACCACATCGTCGAGGACAACACCGACATCGAGGAGGCCGAGTCCCTCCCCAACGAGGAAGTCATGGACATCATCGCGGACCACGACATCCCCTGTCCCTCCTGTCAGGCGTCTCTAGCCGACGAGCCCGTCGACAACTTCAATCTGATGTTCGAGACGAACATCGGCCCCGGGACCTCGTCGCCGGGCTACCTGCGCCCGGAAACCGCCCAAGGTATCTTCGTCGAGTTCCCCCAACTCTCCGAGTACGCCCGCAACCAATTGCCGTTCGGCGTCGCACAGATAGGCAAGGCGTACCGCAACGAGATATCCCCCCGGAAGTCTCTCGTGCGCGTACGCGAGTTCACGCAGGCCGAACTGGAACACTTCGTCGACCCCGAGGAGGACGAACCGCCACTGTCTGCCGTCGAAGACGTCGAACTGCCGCTGTACTCCGAGGAGAGTCAACAGGCCGACGACGGCGGCGTCGAACAGCTGACGGTCCGGGAGGCCGTCGATTCGGGCGTCGTCACCAGCGACTGGGTCGCCTACTACCTGGGCATCGCCCGGGACTGGTACGAGCGCATCGGCGTCGACATGGACCGGTTCCGCTTCCGCCAGCATCTGTCCGGCGAGCTGGCCCACTACGCCTCGGACTGCTGGGACGCCGAGGCCGAAATCGACGGCGACTGGATCGAGATAACCGGCTTCGCCTACCGGGGCGACTACGACCTGCAGAAACACGCCGAACACTCCGGCGAGGACTACACCGTCTTCAAGCAGTACGACGAGCCGGTCACGGTCGAGCGCCCGACCGTCGACCCCGACATGAGCTACCTCGGGCCGGAGTTCGGCGGCAACGCACAGGCCGTCGCTGACGCCCTGGCGGCGCGTGCCGAGAGCGAACCCGACGCGTTTGACGGCGACGACGTGACAGTCGACCTCGACGGCGACGACGTCACAGTCCCCGTCGAGAAGACCGGTTTCAGCGTCGAGGAGATGACCGAGAACGGCGAGCATATCACCCCCCACGTCGTCGAGCCCTCCTTCGGCGTCGGCCGGCTCATCTACACGGTGCTTGCCCACGCCTACACGGAGGACGAGGTCGACGGCGAGGAGCGGACCTATCTCGAACTGCCCCCCGAGCAGGCCCCGACCACGGTCGGCGTCTTCCCGCTGATGGACCGCGACGGCCTGGGCGAGTACGCCCGCGAACTGGCAGAAGCGCTCCGCCAGGCCGGTCACTCGGTCACCTACGACGACTCGGGGGCCATCGGCCGGCGCTACCGGCGCCAGGACGAAATCGGGACGCCCTACTGTGTCACGGTCGACTACGAGTCCATCGGGGAACCGAAAGACGGCGAGGACCCCGACGACCTGCAGGTAGACACCGTCACACTCAGGGAGCGCGACTCCACGGCACAGAAGCGGGTCCCCATCGACGGGCTGGCCGAGACGCTTCAGGAACTCGTCGACGGCGACGTCGCCTTCGGCGACCTGTAAGATGGCCGACGAGGTCGCCCGCCGGCTCGTCCACGTGACGGGGTCAGCGGTGCCGCTTTGCTACCTGTTCGGTGGCGACCTCGTGGGCTGGCGTGTCGTCCAGCTGTTTCTCGCGGTCGCCCTGGTTGTCGTCGTCGTCCTGGAGTTCCTGCGGCTGTCGGTCGGGCTGGACTGGGCCGTCTACGACAGGCTCACCCGCGAGTACGAACAGGACAACCCGGCCGGCTACGCGCTGTACATCGTCGGGATGGCCGCGGTGGCCGGGGCGGTCAGCGTCGGGCTCCCGGTAGCGGTCGCCGTCGCCGCGATGTTCATGCTGGCCATCGGGGACCCCATCAGCGGGCTGCTGGGGTCGGCCGACGCCAGCAACGTCAAGCAGGCGTGGGTGTTGCTCGTGATGTTCGGGGTCTGTACGCTGCTTGCCGCCCCCTTTGTCCCGACCGCGGCGGCGGTGCTTGGCGGGGTCGCGGCCACCTTCGCCGACGGCGTCAAGCCGACCGTCGCCGGCTACGTCGTCGACGACAACTTCTCGATTCCGGTGTTTGGCGCGGTCGCGATGTGGGTCGGCGTGGTCGCCGTACCCACGCTTTAGACCAGGGCCACGGCCGCCAGCCCGAGCAGGAGGTACTCGCCGTCCTTGGCCAGACAGAACTGCTCCATCCGACCGGTCTCGCCCAGGAACCACGTCAGCCCCAGCGAGTAGCCAAGCACGGGCAGGGCCGCCAGGGCGACCAGTGCGACCGACGGAACGGTCATGAGCGCGACGACCAGCGCCAGCGAACAGCCCTCGAACAGCCCCAGGAGCTGCCGAGTCCGGGGAACGCCGAGCACCACCGGGATAGTGTCGACGCCGGTGGCGGCGTCGCCGGTGACGTCCCTGACGTTGAACACCTCCACCGAGATGAACGACCGCAGAAAGAAGAACAGACAGACCGCAATCGCGACCGGACCGACCGGCCCACCGGAGACGGCCAGCGGGACGCCGGTGACCGTGACGGCCCACGCGAGGGCGACGAGGACCGTGTTGGCGCCGAGGACGTCCTTCAGCCGGCGGCCGGCGGGCGTGACGGGGAGGCTGTACAGGACCGAGGCCCCCAGGGGGACGAGCGCGATGCCCAGCGCGACCGGGCCACCGCCCCGCCACGCGAGGGCGGCGCCGAGCGCGAACGTCCCGACGGCCAGGCCGGTGACGGCGACCGGGTGGTCGGCGACGAACGAGGAGCGCTCGGGGTTGTTGATGGCGTCTTCTTCGAGGTCGGCGAGGTCGTTGGCCGTGTAGACGGCAAAGGAGACCAGACCGACGACGGCCGCCGGGAGCGGCGTGTCGACGCCGAGCAGCGCCATCGCGAAGGCGGTCTTGGCCGCCGCGACGGCGCCCTGGACCAGACTGAACTGCTGGGCCCAGCGAGCGAGCGCAGCGAGTTGGTCCCAGCTCCGGCCGGTTCGGTAGTCACTGTGTGCTTGCACGGTGGGCCGCTACGCGTCGGAGGACCGTCATTACCATCCCTTGGCGGCGGAGCCGGGCGACTCGGCGGTCCGGTCGAGTTCGAACCTGACCTCGCTCCCGCCGGCGGCCGATCGCTCGAAGGTGAGCCCGTGGCCCGCCTGCTCGACGAAGCAGTAGACCAGCCAGAGCCCGACGCCGGCGCTGTGGTTGAGCGGGGTCTCCCCGCCCTCGAGGATGCGCCGTTCGGTCTCCGGGATACCGGGGCCGTCGTCGGCGACGGAGACGCGGACCCGTGTCTCGGTGACCGAGACGGTGACCGTAACCGACGGCGAGTGATCGGGGTTGTGCTGGATGGCGTTCTCGACGAGGTTATCCAGGGCCGCCTGAAACCCCGTCGGACAGCGGGCGAACACGCCATCGGGTATCTCGGTCGTCACCGTCGCCTCTGGGTAGCGGTCGGCGTACCGGTCGGTGACGGCCGCGGCCGTCCGGGAGATATCGGTCGGCCTGGCGGGTCGACCACCGGTGACGATGTCCTGGATGGTCCGGAGCTTCGCGCTCGTCTCGATGATATCGGTCGCGCTGTCGTCGATGGCGTCGAGATGGGGGCGGTCCGTCTCGTCGGCGCCCTCGGCGAGCAACTCGACGTGACCCATGATGATGTTGATGCGGTTGGCCATGTTGTGCCGGAGGACGCGGGAGACCAGCCGGAGGTGGCGTTCCCGTCGCTGTTGCTCGGTGACGTTGGAGAGAACGACCGTCCAGCCGAGGTGGTGTGGCCCGTCTCGAATCGGGGAGAGTTGCACGGAGAGGTGTGTCAGTTCCCCGCCGTCGTCGACTGTAATCGTCGTCGGCGTGGTCGTGTCGAAGAAATCGGTCGGGTCGTCGATGACCGTATCGATGGGGTCGCCGCGGTGGGCCGACAGCGACGGGAACAGGCTCCCGGCCGTCGGGTTGAAATCCCGGATGCGGCGCTTCGAGTCGAGGATGACCATCCCTTCGCCGCTCTGTTCGACCGCCGTGTCTCGGGCTACGGGGACGATGTCGAACAGGTCTAGCTGCAACGAGACGGTGGTCGCGAGTCCGAAGACGGCCAACCCGACGGGGGTGTAGTCCAGTCCCGGTATCGGCGCCCGGTCGAACAGGGAGACGAGATTGACGAGCAGGGGCAGGGCCGCCCCGACGGTGACGAGCATCATCGCGGTCGTGTTGTAGCGGCTCCGGAGGTGGAGGTTCACCAGCGCGTACACCCCGGCCGCGAAGTGACAGTACGCGAGGCCCACGTACAGGAAATACAGCGGTCCGAGTCCCTCGTGGACGTAGTGGGGGAAGACGGCCGTCGAGAGCACAATGCGGTCCCAGAACAGCCCGTGGACCGGATTGGTCAACAGTCCGATGGCCAGAGCCAGCAGCGAGACGACGACGTAGGCTGTGAAGGGGCGGAAGCGGTGCCACCGCCGGCCCGAGTACTGGGAGGCAAACGCCACAAAGAGGAAGGCAAAGACGGCACCCATCGGCAGTTCCAGGGCGACGAGGAACCGCTCGATGACTGGCGGCATGGTCAGTTTCGCGACGGCAGTAAACGACCACACTGCCATCAACACCAGCAGCGAGATAAAGGACTGGATGCCCCGGTTCGGGAGCGCCGACGCGCGGAGATACAGCGCGAGCCCGGACAGCGCCAGCCCGGAGGTGGCGAAAAACGCGATGAGCCCCACCTCGATCGGCGTTACCGGGTCCATGCGGATACCTACGCACAGCCGAGCAAAACTCTTTGCGACAACTGCCCCATGGGACGGCAGTCCGGCGAGGACGGGCCGTATCACTTCCACCGTGGTACCTGAACCCTTAACCTCCGACGGTGACTACGCCACGGCAATGGCGACCACCGTCGACGGCGAGCATCTCGAACACCCGCTGGTCACCGAGGGGTTCTTAGAGAACCGTCGGTACCAGGTCGAACTCGCCGACACCGCTTCCCGGGACCACGCGCTCGTCTGTCTCCCGACGGGGCTTGGCAAGACGGCCGTCTCCCTGCTGGTGACGGCCCGACGGCTCCACGAGGTCGGCGGCAAGTCCCTGTTGCTCGCGCCGACGAAACCCCTCGTCCAGCAACACGCCGAGTTCTACCGCGAGGCCCTGACGGTGCCCGACGACGAAATCGTCGTCTTCACCGGCGAGGTCCGTCCCGACGACCGCGCCGCGCTCTTCGAGGACGCCACCGTCGTCATCGCGACCCCACAGGTCGTCGAGAACGACTTGGTGGGCAACCGCATCGACCTCGGACGGGTGACACACTGCACGTTCGACGAGTGCCACCGGGCGACCGGCGACTACGCCTACAACTACATCGCCGACCGCTACCACGCCGACGCCGACGACCCGCTCGTGACCGCGATGAGCGCCTCGCCCGGCGACGACGAGGAGGCCATCCTGGCGGTCTGTGAGAACCTCGGGCTCGCCGAGGTCGCGGTGATGACCGAGGACGACGCCGACGTCGCCGAGTACACCCACGACACGGACGTAGACTGGAAGCGCATCGACCTACCCGAGGTCGTCATCGAAATACGGGACGGCATCAACGAGGTGGTCGCGGACCGGTTGGACCAGCTCAGGGAGCTGGGCGTCACCAACAAGTCCTCGCCGGACCTCTCCGAGCGGGACATCCAGGGGATGCAGGCCGAACTCCGCAAGCTGATGAACAACGACCAGAGCGAGGGGTACCAGGGGATGAGTCTGCTGGCCGAGATACGGAAACTGCGGACCGCCGTCACCTACGTCGAGACCCAGAGCGTCGAGTCCCTGCGCCGGTACTTCGAGCGGCTGAAG
>JBEQBH010000033.1:0-8040 GCA_041639955.1 Halobacteriales archaeon
CTGCTCGATGACCCGCTTCCCGGCGACCTCGTACGGTGTCGGGCTGGAGACCACCAGCGGCCGCCCGGTGAGGTGGAGTTCCTCGACGGCGTCCAGGGTCTGTGAGAGGACACCGTGGCCTACCACGACGTTTCGCGGGAGGCGTATCCACGTCGATTTATCGAACATACGTCCTCCTCCACACCGTGGTGGGAAAACGGTTTGTCATCGACCGGCGACCCGGCGACACATATTGGTAAGCATTAAATTCACTAGTGCTGATAAGTTTTATGTGATTTAATCGTGTCAGTTACTGACGCAACGGCAGCGTCGATATACTCCGGGTCTACCGGCCCGGCCGCACGGCGTCGTGCGGTTGAGACGAGAGATATCGACAACCACCGCACCACCTGACCATGACTGGCACACACACGCGGACGGCCGCTGGCGAATCGGCATCCGACCACCACGACCCCGGCGGCTGGCGGAGTCGGTCACGGACACCGCCGAGCCAGTCGGCCCCGACCGCACCGAGAGGTGACCGACGATGCTAGCCCCCGTGTTGCAGGTCCCGATACTGGGTATCAGCGGCACGGCGTTTCTCGTCTTGCTGGTCGCCTCCTTCGCCGGCGGGATGTTCGGCGCGGCCCTCGGGGCGCTCCCGGCATTCATCTTCACCGGGTTCATGGTCATCGCCGGGGAGGCCATCAACATCCTGACTGCCCAACTCGGCGAGGTGGCGGGTATCGCCACCGGTGACGTAGCCCCGAACGTCACCGGGCTGGTCGCGTTCGGCCCCGTTTTCGGCCCGCACATCGCCTTCGCCGGCGGGGCCGCGGCGACTGCCTACGCCGCAAAGCAGGGGAAGATGGACACCGGGTTCGACTACCACGAGGGGAAGAACATCCTCTATGCGTTCGGGACGGAGCCGGACATCCTCCTTGTCGGCGGCGTCTTCGGCGTCCTCGGAATGTTCATCCGCCAGCTATCCGGCGGGCTGGCGCTCCCCTGGGACCCCATCGCGATGGGCGTGACGCTCTCGGCTGTCGCCCACCGACTCGCCCTGGGCTACCCGCTCGTGGGCGAAGCCCGCGGCGACGGCCTGCTGGATATGAGCCCCTTCGCCCGCGGGGACACCCGAACGACGGCGACGGGTGGGGACGTAGCGACCGACGGCGGCGTCGAGGCGAACCGGCTCGCGGTTGAGCCGTGGCTCCCACACCAGTACAAGTGGTCCGGCGTCGCGCTGCTGGGGCTGGGCGTCGGTATCCTGGGGGCGTACATCGCCCTGGTGACCGAGAGCTTCTTCCTCGGCTTCGGTATCAGCGCGGCCTCGCTGCTGTTCCTGAACCTCGGCGTCGAGAAGATACCGGTCACACACCACATCACGCTGCCGTCGAGTACGGCCGCACTGATACTGGGCACCGGCGGTGACGCCCTCGTGGCGCTGCTCGTCGGCGCCATCTTCGGCGTCTACGGCGCGCTGGCCGGCGAGGTACACCAGCGTATCTTCTACGCCCACAGCGACACCCACTGGGACCCGCCCGCGGCCTCTATCGTCCTGACGACGTTCACTATCGCCGTCCTGGCGCTTCTCGGCATCTTCCCGGACAGCGGCTGGGTGCCCCTGCCGGTCTAACTCGCCGCGTTTTTTCACGGTATCATGGACATCGAAGCGATGATACGACGGCGAAAGCGGTCGGACGAGTCACGGCTGGTCGAGGAGTACGAGCCGCTCTCGCCGGCGACACACGTCGAGGAACCGACCGGCAGGGGACGGCTCATCGAACGGCTACTCGACCACGTCGACCCGGTGTTCGACGGGCACCTGCCGCCACATGGCTATCTCTACGGCCCGAAAGGCGTCGGCAAATCGGCCGTGGTGACGGCGCTTTTCGCCCAGCTCGACCGCCAGACAGTCGACCCGGACACCGCCATCTACACGACGACTCGCGTCAGGCCGGCGCGGCGGCTCCACTTCGTCTACGTGGACACGCGACGCCACACGAGCGAGTTTTCTTTCTACCACGCCCTGCTCGATGGTATCACCGACGAGCCGGTCCCCCATCAGGGTATCAGTACCGAGGCCCTCCGGACGCGGCTCCACCGGCGGCTGGACGCGTCCGGTGCCGGGCTCTTGTTCGCCGTCGACCACGTCGGCGAGCCGGGGAGCACGGCCGCCGAAGCGCTCGTCGACCGCTTTGCCGCCCTGCCAAGCAGCGTCTGCTGGCTCGCCGTGGGCCGGACCGACCCCGACGAGACGGTCCTCACCGACTACACGGCCGAGACAATCCACGTCGGCCCGTATCGACACCACGCTCTGGTCGACGTGCTCCGGGACCGGGCAGCCACCGCCCGCACCGCGCTGGACGACAGCGACGCCGCCACCATCGCCGACTGGGCCGACGGCGACGCCCACGACGCGCTCGCGGCCCTGTTTGTCGCCACCAGCCGGGCCGCCCGAGCGGAACAGGCGACAATCACCGACCACGACGTGTCGGCCGCGTTCGAGGCTGTCCCGCCCGACTGCGTCGCGCTCGGTCGAGTGTTTGCCCTCCCGGAGAACAAGCGGGCTGTCCTGCGGGCGCTGCTCGACCTCGGCCCGGGGGACCGCGAGCGCGTCGCCGTCGCGACGGCCGCGATAGCCGACGAGACCGACCTGGCTCCGGGCACTATCGAGCGGTATCTCTACGAACTGGCCGCGGTCGGCGTCATCGACCGGGTGCAGACGGCCGAAACCGCCGAGAGCGGGCGCCCACCGAGCCGGCTGGAACCGAAGTTCCCGCCGGCGGTGTTCCGGCGGCTGTACGAGCCGTAGACGCGGTGCGTACCGGGACCGAAAGTGAGCGCGGGCCAGAGTGATCTAAAGGGCTGCAAACCCCGCCCGAGCGGCTATCTAACCGCCGCAAAAAACCGGTCCGACTAGTCGTCCGAGGAGGCCGCGAAGTCCGTCTCGGTCGCGTCGGCCGTCGGCGCCGCGGCCGCCGGCGGTTCGTTGCGCACGTCGTCCCGTTCGCGGTCGCTGATGACCTCCGCGTAGGCGTCGGGCATCACCATCGTGAAGTTCGACAGCTCCTCGTCCCACTCCTCCAGCAGCGCCTTCGCGCGGTCGGAGTCGGTGTAGGCGGCGTGGTTCTCGACGAGGCGGGTTATCATCCTGCGGTCTTTCGCTTCGAGCGTGTCGCGGACGGAGACCATCCCGGTGTTTGCCTGCTCCGCGAAGCTGCCGTCGGGGTCGTAGACGTAGGCGACGCCGCCGGACATCCCGGCCGCGAAGTTCTTGCCCGTGTCGCCCAGCACGACGATGGCGCCGCCGGTCATGTACTCACAGCCGTGGTCGCCGACGCCCTCGACGACGCCCTTGACGCCGGAGTTACGCACCGCGAAGCGCTCGCCGGCCATCCCGTTGACGTAGGCCTCGCCCTGGGTCGCGCCGTACAGCGCGACGTTGCCGATGACGATGTTTTCGGCGGCGTCGTAAGGCGCCTCCTCTGGCGTGTTGATTATCAGTTTGCCGCCGGAGAGCCCCTTGCCGACGTAGTCGTTGGCGGTACCGGTCAGCTCCATGGTCGCGCCGTGTGCGAGGAAGGCGCCGAAGGACTGCCCCGCAGTACCGTCGAAGTCCACCCGGATGGTGTCGTCGGGCAGCCCGTCACCGCCGTGTTCCCGGCAGATATGGTTCGACAGCGTCGCGCCGACCGCGCGGTCGACGTTGGTTATCTCGGTGTCGATAGCGACCGGGTCGCCGTTCTCGATGGCGTCCTCGGCCGCGTCGATGAGCTCCCAGTCGAGTTGCTCGTCGACCTCGTGGTCCTGTTCGCGCTGCTTGTAGCGGCCGTCGTCGCCGGCCGGTTCTGCGATGACCGAAGAGAGGTCGAGCTTCGCGGCTTTCGGCTGGGTGACGTCGTCGCGCTGTTCGAGGACGCTGGCCCTGCCGATCATCTCGTCGACCGTTTCGAAGCCCAGCTCGGCCATTATCTCCCGCAGCTCCTGAGCGACGAAGGTCATGTAGTTGATGACGTGTTCGGGCTCGCCCGGGAAGCGACTGCGGAGGTTCTCGTTCTGGGTGGCGACGCCGACCGGACAGGTGTTCTCGTGGCACTGGCGGGCCATCACACAGCCCGAGGTGACCATCGAGGCGGTCCCGAAGGCGTACCCCTCGGAGCCTAGCAGGGCGGCGACGGCGACGTCGCGGCCGGTCTTCATCCCGCCGTCGGAGTGGACCTCGATGCGCGAGCGCAGGTCGGTCGCGCGCAGCATCTGGTTCGCTTCTGCGACGCCAAGCTCCCAGGGGAGCCCGGCGTTCTTGATGGAGGTCTTGGGCGAGGCCCCGGTCCCGCCGTCGTGGCCCGAGATGTGGACCACGTCGGCGTTGGCCTTGGCGACCCCGGCCGCCACGGTCCCGATGCCGTCCTCGGCGACCAGTTTGACGTTGATGTCGGCCTCCGGGTTCGCCGCCTTCAGGTCGTGGATGAGCTGTTTGAGGTCCTCGATGGAGTAGATGTCGTGCAGCGGCGGCGGCGAGATGAGGCCGACGCCCGGCGTTGCGTACCGGACGTGGGCGATCATCTCGTTGACCTTCTTGCCGGGCAGGTGGCCGCCTTCTCCGGGCTTCGAGCCCTGGGCCATCTTGATCTGTATCTCCTCGGCCTCCGCGAGGTATTCGCTCGTGACGCCGAAACGGCCCGAGGCGACCTGCTTTGTCTTGCACTCCTTCTCGGTGCCAAAGCGCTCCGGGGGCTCGCCGCCTTCGCCGGTGTTGGCGTTGGTGCCCAGCCGGTTCATCGCGATGGCGTTGTTCTCGTGCATCTCCGGGGAGAGCGAGCCAAGCGACATCGCGGCCGTCTCGAAGCGCTCGACGATGTCCTCGATGGGCTCGACGTCCTCGATATCTATCGGCTCCCGGTCCGAGTCCGTCTGCAACAGCCCGCGAAGCGTCTGGAGCTGCTCGTTCTGGTCGTTGATGAGTTCGGCGAACTCCTTGTACTTCTCGTAGTCGCCCATGCGTACGGCCTGCTGTATCTTGCCGACCGTGTCGGGGTTCCACTGGTGGTGGATGCCGTTCGAGCGGAACTCGTACTCGCCCTGGCGGGGCATGTCCGGCTCCGTCTCGCTCCAGGCCACGTCGTGGCGCTGGAGGAGGTCCTCCTCGAGTTCGTCGAGGCCGATACCCTCGGTCCGGCAGGTGGTCCCCTCGAAGTACTCCGCGATGAAGTCGGATGAGAGCCCGACGGCCTCGAATATCTGGGCGCCCTGATAGGACTCGACCGTGGAGATACCCATCTTGGCCATCGTCTTCAGCAGGCCGTCCTCGACGGCCGTGATGTAGGCGTCGATGGCCTTGTCCAGGTCCGCGCCGTCGGGGCCGGCGACGAGGTCCTCGATGGTCTGATAGGAGAGGTAGGGGTTGACCGCGCCCGCGCCGTAGCCGATGAGCGTCGCGAAGTGATGGACTGCACGCGGGTCGCCGGACTCGACGACGAGCCCGACGTGGTTGCGGAGCCCGTTGCGCACGAGGTGGTGGTGGATACCACCGACCGCGAGCAGGGAGGGAATCGGGACGCGGTCCTCGCCGGCCGCACGGTCCGAGAGGACGATGATGTCCTCCTCGGTCGCCGCATCGGACGCCTCGCGTCGCACGTCCTCGACGGCCTCGCGGAGGTCGGTGCCCTTCTCGTAGGTGATGTCGACGACCTTCGTCGACATATTGTTCTCGTCTAAGTCCTTGATAGCGGCCGTCTCCTCGTCGGTGAGAATCGGGGAGTCAAGCACCAGCTGTCGGGCGTGGGCCTGGCTCTCGTCGAGGAGGTTCCGCTGGAATCCCAGCCGGGACTCGAGCGAGGTGACAAGCTCCTCGCGGATGTAGTCAAGCGGCGGGTTGGTGACCTGGGCGAACAGCTGCTTGAAGTAGGTAAACAGGGGGCGGTTGAACTGCGAGAGCACCGACAGCGGCGTGTCGTCGCCCATGGAGCCAACCGGGTCTTTCCCCTTCTCGGCCATCGGTTCGATGAGGTGGTCGACCTCGTCGTAGGTGTAGCCGTACATGGCCTGCTGGCTGCGCAGACCGCCGACGGCGTCCTGTGGCGTGTTGTCCTCGCGCGGGGCCACGTCGTCGAGGTGGAGCTGCTCCGACTCGACCCATTCGCCGTACTTGTCGTCGGTGATGGAGTCGAACACTTCCTCGTCGGGGATGACCCGTCCCTCTTCGGGGTCGGCGAGGAAACACTGGCCCGGCTGGAGCCGGCCGCGCTCGGCGATATCGCTCGGGTCGTTCTCCAGGGCGCCGGCCTCGGAGGACATGACGAGCGTGTTGTCCTCCAGGATGTCGTACCGGCACGGGCGCAGGCCGTTGCGGTCAAGCACCGCGCCGATGCGCTCGCCGTCGGTCGCCGCGACAAGAGCGGGGCCGTCCCACGGTTCGACCAGCGAGGCGTGATAATCATAGAAGTCCCGCCGGTCGCCCGAAACGTCGTTCATCTCGCCGCGCCAGGCCTCGGGGATGAGCATGCGCAGGGCGTGGGGGAGGTCACGACCGCCCTGCAGGAGTAGCTCCAGGGCGTTATCGACGCTCGCGGTGTCGGACTGGGAGGGGTCGTCGATGATGGGCTTGACGCGCTCGATGTCGCCCTCGAAGGAGTCGCTCGCGATGTCGGTCTCGCGTGCGCGCATCCAGTTGATGTTGCCCTGGATGGTGTTGAACTCGCCGTTGTGGATTATTCGGCGGTACGGGTGTGCGAGGTGCCACGCGCCGAGCGTGTTCGTCGAGAAGCGAGCGTGGACCATCGCGAAGGTGGACTCGAAGCGCTCGTCGGAGAGGTCCGGGTAGTAATCAAGCAGTTGCTCGGCTTTGAGCAGGCCCTTGTAGACGACGACATCGGTAGCGAGCGAAACGACGTAGAAACGGTCGTGTCCAGACGGCTGCTCGGCCTCGACGGTGTTTTCGAGGGTCCGACGGCCGACGTAGAGACGGTTGTCGAGCTCCTCGCCGGCTGCGCCGTCGTCGGCGGTGACGACGAACTGGACGATGTCGGGCTCGGATTCGAGCGCCGTGGCGCCCAGGTCGCTGTTGTCGGTGGGGACCGCTCGCCAGCCAACCACGTCCAGTCCCTCGCCGGCCAGTTCCGTCTCGACGAGGTCTTTCAGGTCCGCCGCGGCCTCGTCGTTGCTTGGCAAGAAGAGCGTCCCGACCGCATACGCGCCCGGTTCGGGGAGATCCGCGTCGAATTCCTCGGCAAAGAACTCGTGGGGAATCTGGAGCATGATGCCGGCGCCGTCGCCGGTTCCCTTCTCGGCACCGGTCGTCCCGCGGTGTTCGAGGTTCGCCAGAAGTTCGAGCCCGTCAGCGACGGTGCTGTGACTGCTCTCACCGTCGAGGTCCATCACGACGCCGACACCGCAGTTCGACCGTTCGTCAGTCGGGTCTGCGAGCCCGGCCTCGCCCACAGACTGGTCACTGATGTGTTGCTCAACCATGTGTGCGCCTCTCTAGAGGAGACTCCCATAAGAGGATGTTCATCAATACACTAGTGGTCCTAATTCCCCCATTAGGGGATATATATTGTTCACAATTAACTGCGTTGTATAGCGATTGCGGGTGCAGAGACGGACGCCGCCGGCTGTCGGTCGGCGCCGTATTTGCCGCGCCGTCTGTCAGTTCAGGTCCACGCGCGGGCGGACTCCCCGTCTACCGCCCCCGAGAGATACGCTGTCAGGTCCGTCGTCGTCACCATCCCCACGACGCCCTCCGTGTCGTCGACGACGGGGACGTGGTGGATGCCGTGTTCGATGAGCAGGTCCGCGACATCCACGATAGACGCCTGAACCGTGGTCGTCACCACGTCGGTCGTCATGTGGTCGGCCACCGAGAAGGCCGCCGCGGACGCCTCGGCGGCCGCGATAGCGACGAAGTCGGTGGATGTGAGGATCCCCTCCAGGCGGTTGTCCTCGTCTACGACGACGACGGAGCTGATTCCCTCGTCGAGCATCAGTGCGGCCGCCGCCTTCGCTGGCGTGTCGGCCGGAACAGTCGTGACGGGCGAGGTCATCAGGCTACCGACAAAT
>JBEQBH010000034.1:0-7979 GCA_041639955.1 Halobacteriales archaeon
GATGTCGAGCACGGCTGTGACCGCTGTGGGCAGCTGGTCTGTGAGCGCCACTGGGACCGCCAGCTCGGGGTCTGCATCGAGTGTAGCAGTCAGGTCGGCGGTCGCGGGGGACAGGACTCGACGGAGAGCCTGCCGGACGGCGTCGATACGTACCGGTTCTGACGCTCAGCGGTACTGGTTGAGCTGTTCTTTCAGTTGCTTCGCCGACTGACCGGCGGCCTCGAAGAACTTCTCGGGAGCGCCGCGGTCAGCCGCCTTTTCTCCGGCGAAGATAATCCCCCGCGAGGAGTTGACCAGCCCGACGCCGTCGGCCAGCCCGTGTTCGACGGCGGCCTCGGCGTCCCCGCCCTGGGCGCCGACGCCGGGGACGAGGAAGGGGATGTCGGGGACGAGTTCACGGATTTCCCCGAGTTCGTCGGGGTTGGTCGCGCCGACGACCAGCCCCACGTTGCCGTTGTCGTTCCAGAGGTCGGCGAGGTGGACTACCCGCTCGTACAGCTTCTCCCCGGAGGCCAGTTCGAGGTCCTGGAGGTCGGCGCCGCCCGGATTCGACGTGCGACCCAGCACGAACACGCCCTTCTCGGCGCGCTGGAGGAACGGTTCCAGCGAGTCCCGACCCAGGAACGGGTTGACGGTGATGGCGTCGGCGGCCGGGCCGTCGCCGTCGTCCAGAATCGCCGCGTACTGGCGGGCGGTGTTGCCGATATCCCCGCGCTTGGCGTCGAGCAGGACCGGGACGTCCTTGCCGTGTGCGTACGCGATGGTCTCGCGCAGCGCCCGCCAGCCGTCGGCGTCCTCGTAGAAGGCGGCGTTTGGCTTGTAACAGGCGGCGTGTTCGTGGGTCGCGTCGATGATGCGGCGGTTGAACTGAAAGCGGGGCAGGTCGGCGCCGGCCACCGCGTCGGGCAGGCGGTCGGGGTCGGGGTCGAGCCCCACCGAAACCACGCTGTCGGCGACCGCGATGCGGTCGGCCAGACGGTCGAAAAAGTCCATACCTACCGGGCGATTGGGACGGATACAAGCGTTTCCCTCTCCATCGGTATCATCACTGATAATTCGAACCGGCAGTATTTTATACTGGCTGAGAAACCTGCCGCTATGGACCGTTCCCTGGACGTGGGACACGTCGCCGAGACGCTCCCCGACCTGAGCGAGGCGCTTGCGGACTCGCGGCTCAGGCCGGTCGGTGTGGTCGTCGGGTTCGCTCTGCTGACCGTCGGTGCACTGCTGTCGATGGCCCCGACGACCGGTCAGTGGGCTTTCTGGTCGAACGCGGTCGCCGCGACGCTCGTGTTCGTGAGCGTGCCGCTGTTCTGTGTCGGGCTCGCCGCCCCGGACCCGCCCGAGGGCTCCCGCTTTCACCTCGGTGTGAACCTCTCGCGCAAGCAGCGCCAGGCGGTTGCCGCCGGCTCGCTGTGTATCACGCTCTCGCCCGTGGTGATGGCGCTTGGCTCGCCGCTCGGGCTGTCGACCGTGGTGCTGGCGACGGCCGCGACGCTCGCCTTCGTCGGCGCGTCGCTCGTGCTGACCGGCTTTATCGCCTGGACCAGCGAGGCCCTGGCCGGCCCGGCGTGAGCTGCCGGCTCGGGCTTACTGCAGTGTCTTTGCGACCACGTCTACCAGAACCTTGACCGCGGCCCCGCTGTGGGCCACGACAACCCGTCCCCCGTCTTCGACAGTTACGTCGTCGCGGTCGCTCTCGAAACGCGTCGGTGTCTCCAGTGCCAGCCGAGCCGTCGTCTCGGTCACGCTGACGGTCCCGAGCGTCCCTCCGTCGGCCACGATGCGGAAGGCGATGGCGCCCTCCGGCGTCGGCTCGACGTCCGGGTCGGCGTCTTCGACCGACACCGCGCCCAGCGGCTCCCGTTCCCGCCCCGTCAGCTCCGACGCGAACAGCTGGCCGATTCGCTTCCCGTCGGTGATGCGGTCCTCGACCATCAGAGCTCCTCCCTGACTTCGGCGGCGATACCGCCGACGTCGACGCCCTCGCTGCGGGCGTAGACGACCGCCGCCGCGTTTAGCGTCACGCCCAGCTCGGACTGGCGTTTGTTGATGTCCGCGACGGCCGTCTGTTTCTCGACACCCGTCTCCACGACCGCGTCCAGCACCTGCTCGAATGTCGAGCGGGACTGGAGTATCTCCTCGCCCGGCTGGAACCCGTCGGGAATCGTCGTCGACGACGCGTCGAAGCCCACGACCAGGTCGTCACCGTCGCGTTCGAGCAGTCCCTCGCTGGTGGCCACGTCGACCAGCGTCTTGGCCTGGTCCGGCGAGAACCAGTTCCGGTCGAGCGAGAGGGCCACGACGAACTCGCTTTCGGCCATCCGTTCGGTCCCCCGCTGGCGAAACGGCGCGGCCACGGCCGTCTTCAGACTCATCTACTGAATGGGCCGGCCGGTTCGGGTGTAACGGTTGCGATTGCTCGCAGCCATAGAGACTGCTGGTGCCGCCGAAGTCAGCGACTATTACAGCCAGAAAGCCCCCGACCGTTCGGGTCGCGCGCCTCGCTGTGCGCTTCCCTCACTCACTACGTTCGTTCAGTGCAGTGCTTGCTTCGTCGTGCTTCCCCGAACGGTCGGCCCCTTTCAGTCCACCCAATGCGGTTTGACCAACCGGTTACGGGTGGGACTGAAAGGGGCGCTTGGCTCCGGGAAGACGGCTGACGCAAGCACGCGAGCGGAGCGAGCGCGCACAGCGAAGCCCTCGACCGGAGCCAAGCGGGGCTTTCTGGCTGTCAGTAGTGCTCGCGTTGTCTGACTCCGGAATCCCACGACCAATCACCACAGCCGCTCCCACAGCTAGCATCGAACGCTTCAAGTAGCCGCTCGGCCACGTACCGGATATGCAAGACCAGGGACGCTCCCCACGCAAGCGGACAGGCGGCCGACGGCGCCCGAACCACAAGAAGAAGAAACACGAGCTGGGTCGCCAGCCGACAGAGACCCAGGTCGGCGACCAGAAGCTGAAAGTCGTCCACTCGCGGGGCAACACGAGCAAGGTCCGCGCGGTGACGACGAACGTCGCGTCGGTCGCCGACGGCGCCGAGACCGTCGAGGCGACCATCGAGCAGGTCACCGAGAACCCCTCGAACCCCAACTACGCCCGCCGTAACATCATCACGAAAGGCGCCATCGTCGAGACGAGCGAGGGCACGGCCCGAGTCACCTCCCGTCCCGGTCAGGACGGGCAGGTCAACGCCGTCCTCGTCGAGTAATCGCGGTTCTTTCTCTCGTCGGTCGACGCCCCGGTAGCGGCAGTAATAACCGGGACCACCGCCGGGTTCTCCGTCACGGCCCACCGTAGCTTACGGTAGCACTACGTTCTGATATATACCGATATTATAAAGCACCTAAGCCGGCTCTGTCCTCCGATTCTCCACGCACCGTGACCACTATGACCGCCACACCGACGTTCGACCCGACACTCGACGCACCGACCCGCCGCATCGACGCCAGCGCGTGGGACGACATCTACGTCGTCGGTGACATCCACGGGTGCCGCGGGACGCTGGAACGGCTGCTCGACGAACTCGCGCCGACCGACGACGACCTGGTCGTCTTCGTCGGCGACCTCGTCCGGAAGGGGCCGGACAGCAAGGGCGTCTTGGACCTCGTCCGCGAGCGCGAGAACCTCCTGAGCGTCCGTGGCAACAACGAGCAGAAACTCGTCGACGGCCGGAAGTCCATCGACGCGCTGACCGAGGCCGACTACGACTACGTCGAGTCCCTGCCCGTGGCCATCTCCTGGGACGACGCACTGGTCGTCCACGGCGGCATCGACCACCGCAAACCCGTGGCCGAACACACGCTGACCGAGCTGCTGAACAACCGCTCGCTGGTCCCCGACGGGAGCTACGACCGCCCCTACTGGTTCGAGACGCGCCGGGAGTCACCCCGTGTCTTCTTTGGCCACACCGTCCTCGCCGAGCCGTTCGTCACCGACCACGCGGTCGGGCTGGACACCGGCTGTGTCTACGGCGGGCAGCTGACGGCCTACGACTACCGGGCCGACGAACTGGTGACGGTCGAGCCTCCGGAGACCTACGTCTCGCGGTCGACAGACAGCATCGTCGACGCGCGCGTGGCCGACCCCGTGGAGGGACAGTGACTGACGACGATATCGGAATCCCGGCCTACGACCCCGGTGGCGTCGACCTCACCGACCCCGACCTCTATCTGAACCGGGAGCTGTCCGAACTGGCTTTCCAGCGGCGGGTGCTCCACGAGGTGCTCGACGAGCGGAACCCGCTGCTGGAGCGCGTTCGGTTTCTGTCTATCGTCACCCGGAACCTCGACGAGTTCGTGATGAAACGCATCGGCGGGCTCAAACAGCAGGTCCAGGCCGGCGTCACCGAGCGCACCGCGGACGGCCGGACGCCCCTAGAGCAGTGGGAAGAGAGCCACGACACGCTGGCCCCGATGTTACGCCGACAGGCGGACTGCTACCGCGAGACGCTCCGGCCCGCGCTGTCCGAGGCCGGCATCGAAATCGTCGAGTACGACTCGCTCGGCGAGACGGCCCGGCGGGACCTGCGTGAGTACTTCGAGGAGTCCGTCCTGCCGACGCTGACGCCGCTGTCGTTCGACCCGGCCCACCCGTTTCCCTTCATCTCGAACCGGTCGCTGTCGCTCGCGGTGTTGACCCGTCCCGACGACGGCGAGTTGACCTTTACCCGCATCAAGATTCCCCCCAACCGCCCCCGGTTGGTGCAAATCGGCGACGACACCCGCTACGTGCTCGTAGAGGAGGTCATCCGCCACAACCTGGACCTCCTCCTGCCCAACGTCGACGTCGTCGATACGGCGCTGTTCCGGCTCACGCGAAACGCCGAGGTCGGGCGCAACGAGGAGGTCGCGGAGGACCTCATCGACATGATTGAGGAGGTGCTCGAACAGCGCCGCTTTGCCAGCGTGGTCCGGATGGAGATAGCGGCCGACGCCCACCCGCACATCCGCGAGACCTTACAGGAGCAACTGGACCTCGACGAGCGCGAGATATACGACCTGGAAGGGCCGCTCGACTACCGCGCGTTCGAGACGCTGACCGACCTCGACCGGCCGGACCTGAAACTGGAGGCGTGGACGCCCCGGCCCCACCCGCGGCTTCGGGACCCCGATTCGACCACACTCGCACGGGCCGACGCCGAACACACCCGGACCGTCTTCGACGATATCGACGAGGGCGATATCCTCCTGCACCACCCGTACCACGACTTCGGCGAGACGGTCCAGCGGTTCCTGACCGAGGCGGCCAACGACCCAGACGTGCTCGCGGTGAAAGCGGCCATCTACCGCACGGCGAGTGATTCACAGGTAATCGAATCGCTCATCGAGGCCGCGGAGAACGGGAAGCAGGTGGCCGTGATGGTCGAACTGAAGGCCCGCTTCGACGAACAGAACAATCTGGAGTGGGTCCGGCGGCTGGAGGAGAACGGCATCCACGTCGCCTACGGTACTGTCGGGCTGAAGACCCACACCAAGACCGCGCTCGTGGTGCGTGAGGGCGACGACGGCGTCAACCTCTACTCCCACGTCGGTACGGGCAATTATCACTCCGAGACGGCGAAGGGCTATGTCGACCTCGGACTGCTGACCGCCGACCGCGACATCGGTCAGGACCTGGTGACGCTGTTTAACTCCTTTACCGGCCCGGCGCTCGACGAGGAGTTCCGCAAGCTGCTCGTCTCACCGGTGACGATGCGCCCGGAGCTCACCCGGGCCATCCGCCGGGAGGCCGAACACGCCCGGGCGGGCCGACCCGCCCGTATCGTCGTGAAGGTAAACGGGCTGGAGGACCCCGACATCGTCGAGGAGCTGTACCGTGCGTCGATGGCCGGCGTGGACATCGACCTCATCGTCCGGGACATCTGTCGGCTCCGGCCCGGCCTGGAGGGTATCAGCGAGACCGTCACCGTCCACTCGGTCGTCGGCCGCTTCCTGGAACACTCCCGCATCTTCTACTTCGAGAACGGCGCGCGTGCGGCCCGCTCGGCCGCCTTCGAGGACCCCCCCGAGGGCGGCGACCCGGACTACTACATCGGGAGCGCCGACTGGATGACGCGCAATCTCGACCACCGGGTCGAAGCCGTCACGCCGGTCGAGGACCCGGCTATCCGTCGGCAGCTGAAGTTCAACCTCGACCTCGTCCTCGCGGACAACCGCAAGCGGTGGGTGATGAACAGCGACGGCAGCTACGACCAGCAGTACCCTCGGGACGGCCGCCCGGTCGTCAACACCCAGGGCATCCTGATGCGGGAGACGCTGAAGGCCCGGCGAAACGAGAACGTCGACGTCGGGCTGCCGGCGGACTACCCGGTCGACAGCGACATCGTGGTCGGTGACGAAGCGGCGACGGACGAAGAGACGCCTCCCGTGGCGGAACTGCCGGCGACCGACGACGACACGTTGCCCGACAGGGGGACGACCGACGGCGGGGTGACCGACCCGCTCGAACGCCACGCCGACTGCTGGTACCAGCCGGACAGCCAGACCTACGACTACGCGGTGCGGACACCCGAAGGCGGGCGACGGTATCTGAAAACGAGAGACGGTGCGGTGACGGTACTCCGGCGGTACTACGACTAGGGGCGCGGTGCGGCTTTCTGGAGGGCGCTCTCGGCGATGTTGCCGCCGTAGTCCGCGGTCCGGGACAGGGAGTCGACGATGCGGCCAAGAATCTGTGCGCTCTCGGGGTCGGCCTTGCGGACCTTGCTGTCGATGTCGCGGGCGGTCTCGTCTACGGCCGGGATGCGGCTCTGGGCGTCGTTGGCCTGCTCGACGGCCGCCTCGCTGTCCTCTGTCAGCAGAGCGTCCATCGCCATCTCGGGGACGGCGGTCGCCTCCGACTCGAGCTGTCGGAGCAGGTCGGCGGTGTCGCCGCTTATCTCGCCGATTTCCAGGGAGAGGCTCGCTATCTTGGTGGCGTGGTCGGCGATGCGTTCGAGCTGGCGGGCGCTCGACTGGTAATCGAAGACGGTCTCCCGGGGAAAGCCGATCTCGTTTGCGGCCGTGGGGTTGCGGAGGACGGTGCGAAACACCCGCGAGACCATATACCAGAGACGGTCGACATCGTCGTCGCGTTGCATCACGTTTGCCGCGAGGTCGTCGTCGTCCTCGATGAGCGCCTCGACGGCGTCGGAAAGCATAGTCAGGGAGACCAGCCGCATGCGCGTGATGGCGTTGTGGATCGACAGCTCCGAGGAGTCGAGCAGGTCCTGGAGGACGATGCGGTTGGAGGTTTCCTCGATGACTTCGAGCCCGACCAGCCCCTGTGTGGCGTCCCGGATGATGCGCCGTTGCTCGGCCGTGATGCGGGTCGCCTCAAGCTGGATGACGTCGAAGCCGCTGACGTACATCGTCATCACCGCGCGCGTGAGTTCGTGTGGATTGTCCAGCCCGTCGATATCGAGGGCCCCCTCGACGCGGCCCTCGTCGTGTCTGGGCGCGAGCAACAACAGGTCCTCCTCGGCGTGGAACTCGACGACGCTGCCTGCGCTCACGTCGTTCGATGTTGCCCAATCCTTCGGTAGCGACACGGTGTACGTCGAGCCGCCCGTCACCTGCACCTTGCGAGTCTCCATGTATGTTCGTATAACCTCCTCTCCATATAAATCCACTCCTGTCTATATATTCAACGACTGTTCCATCTGATAGCGGGATAGTTGAAGCTTTAGGCACCAATAAACTGTTCTACGGCGATATTGGGGCTGTCGGAGCCATCTTCGGACTGTAGACGAGTAAAATGCAGTATTCGCCGCTCTAGAGCGCTACAGTCTACGAATTCAAATCATACATAATTCATAGTGATGTCCATGTGTGTCGTTATCAGGGGTTCTCTATATAGATAACATAGGTATATGGGACAATCATAGTAGGGTATTTACTTATTTCTCGCCTCCGTTCCGGTGATGTCTGACTCACCGAACCGTTCTGTCTCGCGCCGTAGCTTCCTGACAAGCGCCGGTGCCGCAGGCGCTCTCG
>JBEQBH010000035.1:0-7962 GCA_041639955.1 Halobacteriales archaeon
CTCTGTGTGCAGGTGCTTGCCCGCTCGGGCGACGAGCGGGTCCGTCGGGCCAAGACGCTGGCCGAAATCGAGGGGATAGACCAGCGGACCGGGGAGCTTGACTACTCGACGACATACGCCTGGCAGGCCACAAGCGACCGGTTCCAGGAGCGAAACAGCGAGCTGGTCGACGAGATACGGGATGAACGCGGCTGGAGCCAGTCCGAACTGCTCACCGAGATAAACGATCGCAAGCGGTTCCTCACCTTCCTCCAGGAGCAGGGCGTCACTGACTACCGGCGCTTTACCGCGATGGTCAACAAGTACTACGCGGACAAGGAGCAAGTGATGGAGCGCATCGGCTCCGCGGAGTAAGATGGCGCTGAACCCGCTGGGCCTGGCACCGCTGGCCGCCGTCGCCGGCATCCTCGCGCTCGTCTTCATCGCGTCGGCCAGCGAGGCTGTCGACCGACGGCTGACGAGTATCGCCCGGCGGCTCTTTGGCCGGTACGTCACCCCGTCGGACGAGCGCGAGCGCCAGCTCGAAGCCGCCTACATCGGCCAGTCCTACCGGACGTACGCCACGCGGACGTACCTCTACACCGGACTGTCGGCCGTCGGGGGCGCCGTCGCCGGCGCCTACGTCGTCGGCGGCTTGCTCCTGCTTGTCCCCACCATCATCGAACTCATGCTGGGGCTGCCCCGGACGATGGTCAACGTCCTCGGGATTCGCGGGTTCGAACTCGTGCTCTCGAGCGGGCAGACGCTCGCGATACTCGTCACCAGCGGCGTCGTCTCCGGGGCTCTCACGGCACTTTTGACCTACGTGATGCGCTGGGAGGTGCCGAAAAACCGGGCGGAGGTCCGCCAGCGCAACATCGACGCTGGGATGGCCCGCACCATCGCGTTCATGTACGCCCTCTCGCGGGGCGGGATGTCGTTCCCGGACGTGATGACCGTGCTGGCGAAAAACGAGGAGATATACGGCGAGAACGCCCGGGAGTTCGGCGTCGCCGTCCGCGAGATGAACCTGTTCGGGCAGGACATGATTTCGAGCATCAAGCGGATGAACCAGCGGACCCCCAGCGAGCGGTTCAAGACCTTCTCGGAGAACCTCTCGTCGGTCCTCCAGAGCGGACAGTCGCTCTCGTCGTTCCTGCACAACCAGTACGAGCGCCACCAGGAGGAGGCCGCCGAGCGCCAGGCGGACTTACTGGAGTCGCTGGCGACGATAGCCGAGGCCTACGTCACCATCTTCGTCGCCGGGGTGCTCTTCCTCATCACCATCCTGATGGTGTTCGGGCTGACGACGACGGATACGCTCCCGTTCCTCCAGTTGCTTGGCTATCTCGCGATTCCGCTCGCCAACCTCGGTTTTATGGTGTATCTCAACCAGAAGCTCTCCGCGCTCGGCATCGGCGACACCGGGACGACGCGGGCGCTGGAACGGGTGGCGACGGCCACGATGGGGCGCCCCTCTGACGCCAGCGGCGCGACGGGACTGACCGACGGCGGCACCGTCGGCGAGAGCGACCCCAACTGGGCGCGGCTCCGGTTCCACGACCGGCTGGGCTCGCTGAAGGCGACCCTGCGGTCGCCCGCCCGAACCCTCATCTGGAACCCGACGCAGGTCCTCTATCTCGCGGTCCCCGTCGCGCTCGTGATGTTTGCCGTTCGCCTCCCGTCGGCGTTCCAGACGGCCTCGGTAAACGTCCGGATGCTCGACGACCTGGTGGTCCAGTCGCTCCTGGTGGTGCTTGGCTCCTTCGCCGTCGTCCGGACCGTCTACAGCCGGCGTATCAGCCGCATCGAGGCCGCTACGCCCGAGCTGCTCGAACGGCTTGCCAGCCTCAACGAGGCCGGGATGACTCTCGTCGAGAGCATCCGTCGGGTCCGCGGTAGCGACGTGGGCGTCCTCACCCCCGAGGTCGACCGCATCTGGACCGACATCAGCATGGGTGCAAACGTCGACGACGCGCTCGTCCGCTTTGGACGGCGCATCCGGACGACCGCCATCTCCCGGGTCGTCACCCTGCTGACGAAGGCGATGCACGCCTCGGGGCAACTGGGGCCCGTGTTGCGCATCGCGGCCGACCAGGCCCGCGCCGACCACCGGCTGCGCAACCGCCGGCGTCAGCAGATGCTGACGTATCTCGTGGTCATCTACATCTCCTTTTTCGTCTTCCTGGTCATCATCGTCGCCGTTCAGGAGGTACTCGTGCCGGCGCTGCCCTCCTCGGTCCCGACTCCGTCGAACGCGAACCGACTCGGCGTCAACACCGACCAGTTCGCCCGTCTGGGCCAGGTCGACAAGGCCGCGTACACGCTCGTCTTCTTCCACATCGCGCTCATCCAGGCCGTCCTGACGGGCTTCATCGGCGGGCAGCTCGGCGAGGGGAGTCTGAAAGACGGCGCGAAACACGCCGCTGTCCTGCTGGGCATTGCCTACGTCGCGTTCGTCCTTCTCTCCTCGCCGGTGGCCTCGATGACCGTCGAGAACCCCAGTGTCGAGGGGGGCCAGCTCACCGTCGACTCGGCATCGATGTCCAGCGGCGGGTTCGTGGTGGTCCACGCACAGGACCAGAACGGGACCGTTCTGGGGACGTCGGGCTACCTCGAACCCGGCTCACACCAGGACGTGCGAATCACGCTCGACGAGCAGCCACCCGACGGCCAGCCGCTGGTGCTGGTCGCCCACCGGGACACCAACGACAACCAGCGACTGGACTACGACTTCGGGGCCCCGGGCGACACTGACGCGCCCTATCCGGCCTCGGGCCAGAGCAGCTACGTCTCCATCGAGGTCGAGCTCGAAGCGTAGGCCACAACCGCGCTCCACAGGGGTGGTCGGGACCGACAGTCGTATTCCGTCGCTTGCGCAACTGTCGGGTATGACTATCAGACACGACGGTATCACCGCCGAGTGGCTGGGCTACGCGACACTCCGTCTGGAAGGCGACGACACGGTCGTCTATCTCGACCCCGGACGGTACGGCGTCCTCACCGGCGAGTGGGAGCCGGACACGCCGGGGGCCGGCCACCCGCCGGCACGCGACTACGCGCCCCGGGACGGGGACATCGTCCTCGTGACACACGTCCACCACTACGACCCGGACGGCATCCGACGCGTCGCGAGCGAGGACGCCACGCTCGTCGCGTTCGAGGGGATAAACGTCCACGCGACGGACCGCGACGTCGACCGGTTCGCGGACCTCGACTACGAGGTCCGCCAGGTGTCGATGGAAGACGACCTGCTCGTCGGCGACGTGCCCGTCTGGACGACGCCGGCGTACAACCGCGAGGACGGCCCGAACGTCCGGGCCGACGGCAGCCCCAACCACCCGAAGGGCTTTGGCTGTGGCTTCCTCCTCGCGCTCGACGACACCAGGGTGTTCTGGCCCGGCGACAGCGACGTGCTGGAGGGACACGCCCAGCTCGACGTCTCGCTGTTCTGTCCCTCCATCGCCAGCAGCTACACGATGGACCGACACGACGCCGCCGACCTGGCCGAGGCGATGGACCCGGACCTCGTGCTCCCGATTCACTACAACACGTTCGAGGCGCTGGAAGCCGACTCGGGCGCTTTCGCAGAGGACGTCGCGAAACGCGGCGTGCCTGTCGTCCTCGACGAGTCCTAGGCGGCCTCGGAGAGCGAGTCGAACTCGCTCCAACAGGTACAGTCGAGGTCCTCGATAGAACTCACCTCGTCGGGGAAAGAGGAGACGGGCATCCCGTCGTCGAACTCGCCGCAGTCCTCGCGGTGCAACGAGAAGTCGTCGCTCGACATCACTGGCATGATGACTCATAGCGCCGCTCGGAATAAAAGCGTATTCGATTCCCCCGATACTGGCCGCGAGTTCAGATGATGCCCATCTCTTCGAGCCGCTCCGGCAGGTACGTGTCCGTCACGAAGTCCAGCCCCCGCGAGGCGAGGGCCTGCTGTTCGGCCTTCTTCCCGATGTCGAGTTGCAGCTCTATCTGCTCTTTCCAGAACTCCGTCTGGAAGCGGGGGTCCTCAAGCTCGGACTCGAGAGCGTTGATGTCCGAGTCCGAGAGGGGGTCCGTCGGCAGGTCGTACTCCACGATGTCCTCGGGCCGGATGCCGATGAACTGCGCCTCCGGCGTCGCCAGGTACTCAGAGAGGTGCGCGCTCTTGATGGAGCCGTAGGAGACCGACCCGAAGATGCGGTACGACCACGGGTCACCGTCAGTGAACACCGTGACCGGGAGGCCGAGTTCGTCGTGGAGACGCTTGATGAGCCGGCGGGTCGCCCGCGCGGGCTGGCCGCCGAGGTGGACGACCAGGGCGTCGTACTCGTCGTCGAAGCCGTTCTCGACGAGTCGGTCGCGCATCCCGCCGGTCTCCACACAGAGGACGAACTTCGCGTCGTTGTCGAGGAACTCGATGGTGTCGGGGTTGTTCGGAATCTGGTAGCCGCCCTGTCCCACGTCGTCCTGGCAGTGAATCTCGCGGTCGCCGCGGTTGGTCTGCTCGCGGAGGAGCAGGGGTCCCATCACCTTCGCCCCGGACTCTTCCGGCCGCATGTGGAAGTCCTCGCGCTTGACGTCCGAGACGATTTCTAGGTCCTCGATGAGGTTGTTCGACTCGTCCTGCGTGTTGAACTGCGCCTCGTCGAGGTCCCACGACTCCGAGAGGTAGTACAGCTCACGCAGGGTCGAGGAGCGGTCCTCCTCCAGTTGCTGGGAGAGGAAATCGATGGTGTAGACGGCCTTCAGAATCTTCTCCGCACCGGATATCGTCTTCGCCGACCGGGTGGAGTTGCGGTCGCCGTACACCCAGACCTGCTCGTCCTCGTCGAAGACGATATTGGACTTGGTCCGGGTGGGGATGGTCATCGTCGGCACCTCGCCGTCGGCGAACTGGTCGTAGAACTCCGCCGCGAGGTCGATGAGTTGCTCGCGCGCTTCCTCGGTGTCCGGTGTGGTGTCTGAGTCTGTGCTCATATCAGGCGTTCACCGTCAGTTTCTCGTCTTCGATGCCGTCGACCGAGACGGTGAACTCGGCCTCGTCGTCCACGCTGTACTCCAGGACCGCCCGCTCGCCGGACGCGACCGTCGGCGACCACTTCACGAACCACTCCCCGTCCATCTCGACGACCTGTGCGCCGTTCGAGTCGTGGGGCTCGACGCTGACGATGTCGGTCACGTCGAGTTCGGCGTTGGTGTCGTCGTTGTTCTCGACGACGAGCCGGACGGTGTCGCCCTCGACCTCGCGTTCGACGAGGACGTTGTTCATGATGCGAGCGAGCGAGTCGTCGATGTGTAGCTCCTCGTTGTCGGTGACTTCGGTGAGCTTCTCGGCCATCTCCGGGAGGATGGTCGCCAGCTTGTCCTGTTTCTCCCGGCGCTGTTGCATCGACTGGCGCTTGTTGAGGTAGCTCTTCAGCTCGCGGGCGGCCTCCCGGATGGCCAGCTCTATCTCGTCTTCCATCTCCGGGACGTTCGCGATGGCGTCCTTGGATTCGCTCGTGAATGGGACGTTCGTCGAGGCGACGTGGACCATGACGACGGCCGGGCCGTTGGGGATGCCCGAGCCGCCGGGCTGGTCCAAGTTGTAGTTTCGCCAGTTGATGTTCTTGACCACGTCCGTCGTCGCACAGGCGCCGCGCTGGTACACCAGCGGGACGCGGTTGGCGAAGCGACGCACCTCGACGTTGCCCTCCGCGGGGAGGTCGCCGCCGTAGGCGATGCCGGCCTCGACGATGAAGGGGTCACCGCCGTGGACCGACGCGTCGCGGGTCGAAGCGGCGTAGAAGTCGGCGTCGTACTCCTTTCGGAGGCCGGACTCGACGAGTTCGTCGGTGATGGGCGCCAGACAGTCCGTCGGCGGGGCGATGATATCTGTCTCCCGCATCGCGGTCAGCAGTTCGCTTGCGGTGTCGCGGTCGCCCGCCACCTCGGAGACGTTCGGCGGCTCGTCGGGCACCTGGCCGGCCACGCCCCACAGCTCGTCGACGATGTTCTCCCTGGCCGTGTCACCGAAGGTCGCATCGTCCTGCTCCTCTGTCATGTCGGCGGCGCGGTCGACGTACTCGCGGACGCCCTCGCGTGTCAGCCGGTGGCGGCGGTCGGCATCGCTCTCGGCCTCGGCCGGTGTCGCGAACTTCTCGGCGAGCCGCGAGGCCAGCCCCTCGACGGCCGCGTCGTCCTTCCGGACGGTGGTCGCGGCATCGGCGAGTTCGTAGAGGTCGCTCGTCCGTTCAGCGGTGACGGCGGCCCAGGCGGCCTCGACGGCGTTTTCGCGGACCGCGGCGCCGAAGGTCTTGCCGTGTTCGTCTTCGGCGTCGTCGGCGGCCCCGTCGACGATTTCGACGATATCGTGGTGGGCGACCCGGCCCCGGTCCGCGATTTCGTCGGTGATGGCGGCGGCGAAGTCGGCGGTGGCGGTCGCGCCCTTGTTGGCGACCGCGTCCTCGACAGCGCTCTCGATATCGGCGTCCTCGTGGCTCGCGGGCGGCGACCAGGCCATCCCGCGGCCGAAGTGTCGGTCGTTGAAGTTGGCGATGACGTTGTCGGCCGTCTTCTGGCCGACGCGGGTGAACTCGCCCTGCATGAAGCCCGAGATAGAGTACGAATCGGTCGCGTCCAGCATCTTCAGCAGCGTGCCGAGTTCGACGCCGTGGGGATGGGGTCGAATCTCCTCGGTCTCGGCCGGCAGCGAGGCGCCCTCGACGCGCTCGAACTTCAGCGATTCGTCCAGCCCCGGCTCCATGAACTCGATGCGTGCGTGGGGGTTGACGACGGCGGTGTCCTGGATGTAGTCCTGCAGGCTCGACCGGGCCCGCATGTTGGCCTCCATCTCCAGCTCGATGCGGGTGCCGTGGGGCCGTTCCCAGGAGGTGGTCTCGTCGACGCTTATCTCGGGTTCGTTCGTGTCGGTGTCGATGATGAGCTCGAAGTACTGGGCCTCGGACTGTCCCTTGGGCCGTGAGGTTATCTTGGCGGGCTTGCCGGAGGTGAGCTGGGAGTAGAGGACGGCGGCGGAGATACCGATACCCTGCTGTCCGCGGTTCTGCTCTCTGGCGTGGAACCGCGAACCGTACAGCAGCTTCCCGAAGATTTTCGGGAGCTGTTCTTTCGTAATCCCGGGTCCGTTGTCCTCCACGATGAGCCGGTAGTAGTCGCCGGCCTCCTGTATCTCGACGTAGATATCGGGCAGGATACCCGCCTCCTCGCAGGCGTCTAGGGCGTTGTCGACCGCCTCCTTGACGGCAGTGACGAGCGCCCGGGCCCCCGAGTCGAAGCCGAGCATGTGCTTGTTCTTCTCGAAGAACTCGGCGATGGAGATGGCCCGCTGGGACTGGGCCAGCTCCTCGGCGATACCCTCCCCGTCGCCGAGTTGCGACTGAAACGAGGTCATTTCGTAGGGTAGGTACCGCCGTCGGGGTTAAAAGGTAATCGCCACCACGGTGAAACTGAACGGTGACAAGATGCCTGGGGCCTCGAACCGGGCGACAGTGTCAGTACGCCCGGATGTATCGCGGGTAGAACCCGGTGTGGTAAGACAAGACTATCGACCGTTGCGGCGTGATTACCCACGGGCCGCGCACGCGCGTGCGGGAGCTTTATCAGTCCACACCTACTACGGAGAATCAGTTCCTATGTCAGGAGAGTCTGAAGAGTACGGCGCAAAGTCGATCCAGACCCTGGAAGGGTTAGAAGCCGTCCGGAAACGGCCGGCGATGTATATCGGGTCGACCGACGCTCGGGGTCTCCACCATCTCGTCTACGAAGTCGTCGACAACGCTATCGACGAGGCCCTCGCCGGGTACTGTGACACTATCGACGTGACTATCCACGACGATGGCTCGGTCTCCGTCAGCGACGACGGCCGTGGTATCCCCGTGGACGAACACGAAGAGCACGGCCGCCCCGCGGTCGAGGTCGTGATGACTATCCTCCACGCAGGGGGAAAATTCGACAACAAGTCCTACCAGGTCTCGGGCGGCCTCCACGGTGTCG
>JBEQBH010000036.1:0-7910 GCA_041639955.1 Halobacteriales archaeon
CGTCGGCGTCGTCGACATAGGGGGGGTTCCCCCGGATGAGGTCACCACCGGGGCGTTCGACCTTTACAACGTCCGCGCCCATGTCCGCGAGCAACATCGTGCAGTACGGCCCGGCCAGGACCTGTGTTAGGTCGAGCACCCGCAGGTCGGCAAGCGCACTCATAGCGGAACCGATAGCGGGCACTGTGATAAACTTTGGTGATAAATCATTATAAACTCCTTTAGGCCATATTATCATGAAAGACCATTAGGTTTATGTCCCACCCGAAACCAGGACAGAGCACATGCCCCGTACCGTCATCCTCGGCGTGATCGGCTCCGACGCACACGTCGTCGGTATCACGATTCTTGAGCAGGCGCTGTCGGCCGCTGGCTTCGAGGTAGTCAACCTCGGCGTCCAGACCTCACAGACTGAGTTCGTCAGCGCAGCTAAGTCCCACGACGCCGAGGCGGTACTGGTGTCCTCGCTGTACGGCCACGCCCGCCAGGACTGCGAGGGGTTCCACGACCGGCTCGCCGAAGCCGGCATCGACGTGCCGACGTACGTCGGCGGGAACCTCGCCGTCGGGCAGGACGACTTCGAGTCCACGCGCGAGCAGTTCACGGAGATGGGCTTCGACCGGGTCTTCGACGCCGAGACCGACCCGGAGGAGGCCATCGCCGCGCTGCGCCGTGACCTCAAGATAACGACCACAGAGAGCGAGGCAGTCAGGGTCGACGGCTGACCATGCTCACGGATACGAAGTTGCCCGCCGACGAGCTACAGCGCATCGCAAACGACTTGCGCGACGACTGGCATACCGGGCGGGCCGTCGACTTCGAGGAGGCCGTCGCCTTCCACGAGTCCCTTCCCGCGGCCAAGCAGTTCGCCCCCGTGCTGGAGTCGGCCGACCGGCCGCTGTTGCAGCCACGGGCCGGCGTCCCCTGTCTGGAGGACCAGATCGACCTGTTGCGGTATCTCCAGGACGAGGGCGGCGCGGACCTGCTGCCGACGACCATCGACTCCTACACGCGGGACAACCAGTACGAGAAAGCGGAGGAGGGACTGGCCGCGTCCAGAAACGAGGACTCGGACGAACTCAACGGCTTCCCCGCGGTCAACCACGGCGTCGAAGACTGCCGGCGGCTCATCCGGGCGCTTGACGCCCCCATCGAGGTGCGCCACGGCACCCCCGACGCCCGCCTGCTGGCGATGGTCACCCTCGCCGGCGGCTTCCAGTCCTTCGAGGGCGGCCCCATCTCGTACAACATCCCCTACACCAAGCGCCACGACCTCGCGACGACCATCGAACACTGGCAGTTCGTCGACCGGCTCTGTGGCGCCTACACCGAGCGCGGCGTGACCATCAATCGCGAGCCGTTCGGCCCCCTGACGGGGACACTCGTCCCGCCCTGTATCGCCATCGCGGTGATGCTCATCGAGGGCAAGCTCGCGGCCACCCAGGGCGTGCGCTCGGTGACGCTCGGGTACGGCCAGGTCGGCAACCTCGTCCAGGACGTGGCCGCCCTGCGCGCCCTGCGCAAACTGGGCGAGGAGTATCTCCCCGACGAGGTGACCGTCACCACCGTCTTCCACGAGTGGATGGGCGGGTTCCCGCCCGACGAGGCCCGCGCCAACGGCGTCATCAGCCTCGGCGGGGCGACGGCGGCCGTCGCGAGGCCGGACAAGGTCATCACCAAGTCCCCGGAGGAGTTCCAGGGCGTCCCCACGAAGGAGGCAAACGCCGCCGGGCTCCGAACCACGAGACAGCTAATCGATATGATGATAGAGCAAGACATCGACCTCGGCGGTATCGACGACGAACAGCGGCTCATCGAGCGAGCCACGAGGGCCCTAATCGAGACTATCGAACGGGCCGGCGACGGCGACGTGGCCCGGGGCGTCATCAACGCCTTCGACAGCGGCGAGATGGACGTGCCCTTCGCGCCGTCGGACGCGGCGGCGGGGGCGGTCCTCCCGGCAAGAGACGACGACGGCCGCGTGCGCATCTTCGAGTTCGCCGACCTCGCACTGCCCGACGACATCAGGGAGACACACGCGGCGAAACTCGGCGAGCGCGCCCGTACCGAGGGCCGGGACCAGTCGTTCCGGATGGTCGCCGACGACGTGGACGCCATCAGCGACGGGAAACTCATCGGACGGCCGACCGGCCACCGGGGAGGTGCCAGCGATGCGGATTGAGTCGATTCGGGCGATTCCGGGCGTCTCCGGGTTCTTCTTCGACGACCAGCGGGCCATCAAAGCGGGCGCCACCCAGCGGGGGTTCGCCTACGACAGCCCGCCGAAGACAGCGGGGTTCGAGCGGGTTCGCGAGGCCGGCGAGTCGCTCATCGTCGAACTCGAACTCGCCGACGGAACCGTGGTCACCGGCGACTGCGCCGCGGTGCAGTACTCGGGCACCGGCGGCCGGGACCCCCTGTTCCGGGCGAGCGAGTACCGCCCGGTCGTGGAGGGCACTGTCGCCGACGTACTCCGTGGCCGGGACGCCACGCTGTTCCGGGACAACGCCGAGACGCTCGAAACCATCGACGCCCAGCGTTCCGGCGGCGACCGCCTCCACACGGCCGTTCGCTACGGGGTCTCCCAGGCGCTGTTGAACGCCGCTGCGAAGGCCCGGGGCGTGACGCCGACCGACGTGCTCGCGGCGGACTACGACACGGACCCGGCGACGACCCCGGTTCCGGTGTTCGGGCAGTCGGGCGACGAGCGCTGGACCAACGCCGAGAAGATGCTGCTGAAAGGCGTCCCGGTGCTCCCCCACGGCCTGTTCAACAGCGTCGAGAAGGTGGGCCGGGACGGTGAGAAGCTACGCGAGTACCTCTCCGGGCTCGCCGAGCTGGCCGACGCGCTCGGCTCCGATGGATACGACCCGCGTTTTCACGTCGATGTCTACGGCATCCTCGGGGAGGTGTTCGGTCCCCCCTACGACCGGCCCGAGGTGACGGACTACTTCGAGTCGCTGCGGGCGGCCGCGGCGCCCTACCCGCTCCAGGTCGAGGGGCCGATGGACGCCGGCAGCCGCGAGACCCAGATAGCGCGGATGGCCGAACTCCGCGAGGCGCTCGATTCGGCGGGCGTCGCCGTCGACATCGTCGCCGACGAGTGGTGCAACACCTTCGACGACGTGCGGGCGTTCGTCGACGAGGGCGCGGCCGACGTGGTCCAGATAAAGACGCCCGACCTGGGCGGTATCCAGCGCTCGGCCGAGGCGGTGCTGTACTGCGACGGCACCGACACCCGCGCCTATCTCGGCGGTACCTGCAACGAGACGGTGACCTCCGCGCGGGCCTGTGCCCACGTCGCGCTGGCGACCGACGCCGCGCAAGTGCTCGCAAAGCCCGGGATGGGCTTCGACGAGGGGTTCATGGTCGTCACCAACGAGATGCGGCGGGCGACTGCGGGGGCCACTGTCGCCGAACGGCCGAGTAGCGCGGAACGAAGTTCCGCGGACCATTCGAGCGGGCAGAGCCCGCGAGAAGACGGCGAGAGTCACGGGGCGCGGACGACGGGAGGTGAGAGCGATGACTGACTGGTCGGCGCCCGACGCCATCGACTGCTCCGACGAGTCCGTCTTCGGGACGCTGCTCGACCGCGCCGAGACGCGCGAGAAGGGCCACTACTTCGAGTTCTTCGAGGAGGGCGACGAGATACACCACGACCCCGGCCTGCGGCTCAGCCAGCACGGCAACGAGGAGTGGATGGGTCAGACGCTGAACCACGACCCGGCCTACTGGCGGCCCGACGACGCCCGACAGCGCGGGTTCGAGGCGCCACCGGCCCACCCCGACTACCTGTTGGCCTGCGTGATGGGTGTCACCGTCGAGGACCTCTCGGAGAAGGGCGGCTACTTCCTCGGGCGGACGAACGTCGAGTTCCACCGGACCGCGTATCCGGGGACCGAACTCGACGTGACCTCGACGGTGGTCGACACCCGCACGTCCTCGTCGCGGCCCAACTACGGCATCGTCACCTGGGAGTCCGTGGGCCGTGACCGCGAGACCGGCGACCGACTCGTCTCCTACGAGCGGACGAACATGATTCCGAGACGGGAGCCGGTCGCCTCAGATGGGGGTGGCGCTGTCACGGACGACAGCGCCGCAGCCGAGGCCGACGAGCCCGGCCTCCCGTCGACGCTCGTCACGCCCGACGGCGACAGGTTCGAGGACTTCCGCGGGGCCCTGGACCGCGCCCGGGACAGCGACGCCGCCGTCGCCTACCGCCACGAACGGGGCCGGACGATGGACGAGCGACTCGTCGCCGGCCTGCCACTGGCGACGCTGAACACGGCCCGCCAGCACCACAACCGCGACGCGATGGCCGACTCGCCGTCGGGCGATATCGTCGCCTACGGGGACGTGACCCGCTCTATCGCGCTGGCTCACGCCCGCTCGGACGAGGCGACCTACCGCGAGCGGCGCTTCGAGGCCGAGCGGTTCCACGACTTCGTCACGCTCGGTGACACTGTCTACGGCTTCACCCGCGTGCTCGACTGCGACGGCGAGGCCGGCCCGGCGAACGCGGGGGCCGTCACCTTCGAACACGTCGCGTTCACCCAGGACAGCACCCCGGTCTACAGCGGCCGGCGAACCGCACTCATCACCCGACAATGACACGACTCTGTCGAACCTTCCAGACCGCACCGGCCGCCGTTCCGAGAGACAACAGCGCGAAGTTCCTCGACTCGGGGCTCACGAGCGAGGGCTTCTCGACGCCCGACTGGCTCGTCCCCGATATCGAGGACGGGACCGCCCCGTCGATGAAAGCCGAGGCCGTCGACAACATCGTCGACCGCTTGCCCGACCACGCACCGGAGTTCGCGGGCGAGATACTGCCCCGCGTCGAGTGGGCCTACGACGACGCCGAGTTCCGCGAGCGCGGGACCGAACAGGTCCACCGGCTCGCGAGGGAGGTGGGGGACCACCTCGACGGCGTCGTCTTCCCGAAGGTCGGCCGGGTCGACGACGTGCGAGAGGCAGCGGGGACGCTCGCCGAGGCCGAACGCGAGGCCGGTCTCGACGACGGCGCCCTGGATATGGCAATCATCCTCGAAACGGCACCGGCCCGGTCGGACCTCCGGGAGATATGCCAGCTCGCGGCCGACTCGCGCCTCTCCGGGCTGGTCTTTGGCCCCGTCGATTACACGGCGGAACTGGGCGGCCGCGCGCTGGGCGGCGAGCGCCCGCGCTGGGACGGCCTGCTCGAAGCGCTATCGAACGAGACCAGCGCCGCTGGAATCGTCGCCATCGGCGGCCCCTTCGACCAGCTCTTCCACGAGCGGGCCGGCGTCAGCTACTACAACGCCGAGGGGTACGCAGACCAGGTCGAACACGAGGCCACCATCGGCATCGACGGCTCGTGGTCGCTCCACCCCAAACAGACCGCCCAGGCCAACCGCATCCACATGCCAAGTAGCGAGGAACTGGACCGTGACCTCACCAAGATAGAGGCGTTCAACGACGCCAAACGCGAGGGAACCGGCGCCGTCGTCGTCGACGGCCAGATGGTCGACGAGGCCACGTACAAGAACTTCGCCAACACCGTCCTGACGGTGCGGGCCATCGACGAGACCCATCCCGCACAGACCGGGGAGTGCTACGACGAGGAGCTGCTGGCGCGGGCGCTGGACGTCGACCTCCGGTTCAACTGAGCGGCCGGCCCCGCCGGGCCTTCCAACCGAGTATGTAAGTGCCAAGAGTGTCAACTGAGTAACTGTATGGACGAAATCGAACTCGGACAGGCGACAATCATCTACGAAGGCCCCGACGAGGAGATAATCGAGACGACGGTCGACAACGAGGAGATAGTGTACGCCCGCGACCACTGGATGGTCCGCACCGGCACCGACGAGGACGGCAACGACCTGATGAAACAGATTCCGAAAGAGCGCGTCCACCGGGTCGACCGCACCGTCGAGAAGTTCGAGGACCAGGCCGGGACTGTCCGACGGCGGGTCGAATCGCTGGCCAGCGACCTCCGCGAGCGGATTCCGGTCGACGTCGGCGACGGCGGGCGCCGCGAGACGATGCAGTCCGAATCGGAACAACAGGAGGAGGCCCGCACGATTCCCGTCGACGACCACGAAGGCGGCAGCCACGACTCCGGCGGCCACGACAGCGACGAAACCGACGACCTCGGCAGCACGGAGCGGTAGCGGGACGAACGCGACAGCGGTTGGTGCCGGGACGGGCGTCGAGTGCGGTCCGCGGACCAGCGCCGGCTATCCGAAAAACTCCACCAGCCGGTCGGCCGCTGTCCCGACCCGCGGCGTCGTCAGCGAGAAGCGCAGCGAGTCGGCCCGCGCCTCCCCGAATGCCGCGCCGGGCATCCCCGCGACGCCGGCCTCGTCGACGAGCCGGTAGGCGTTCTCGAACGTGCCCGGGAACTCCGGGAACCGTGCCAGTACGTAGAAGCCGCCGTCGGGACGGGTGTAGACCGCGCCCGCCTCGTCGAGCGCCGCACAAAACCGGTCGATGCGTGCCCGCAGCCGGTCGCGGGCGGCCTCGTAGTAGCCCGGTTCGGTGGTCTCCATCGCCCGCTCGACGGCGTGCTGGGCCGGTCGCGAGCCGCTGACGTTCGTCAGCATGTGCCGCGTCGTCGCCCGCTCGACGAGGCCGCCGGTCGGGCCCTCGGTCGGCGGGAAGACGGCGTATCCCACTCGGAAGCCGGTGATGGCCATCGACTTCGAGAAGGCGTTCGTCGCGACGACGTTGGGCGACGCGCAGTCGAGCGCGGAGGCGAACCGCCCCGAGTAGTCGAACTGGTCGTACACCTCGTCGGAGACGAGTAAGGCGTCGTTTTCCTCGGCGACGGCGGCGAAGGCGGCCATCGCGTCGGCGTCGTACACCGCACCGGTTGGGTTGTTGGGCGAGTTGACGACGACGACCGCCGTCTCCGAACTCGCCGCCGCCCGCACTGCCTCGG
Source organism: Halobacteriales archaeon (assembly GCA_041639955.1). Classification (GTDB taxonomy): domain Archaea; phylum Halobacteriota; class Halobacteria; order Halobacteriales; family Haloarculaceae; genus Haloarcula. The sequence goes on from JBEQBH010000036.1 coordinate 6,923, forward strand.
GGTCGAGCCGACCCTCGTCGTCGACCGGAACGAACGCCGTCTCGGCGTCGAGGAAGTTCGCCCGCCCGGCGTAGTAGGGGTAGACCGGGTCCGCAAGCAGTATCTCGTCGCCGTCGAAGTGGTCCAGCCCGCCGGTCATCGCGAGGTGGTTGGCCTCGCCGGCACCGTTCGTGACGACGATACGGTCCTCGGCGACGCCGTGCCGGGCGGCAATCTGCTCACGGAGCCCGCGGAGCCCTCTGCTCGGAGCGTACTGGAACTCCCCGGCGTCGCCGTCGGCGTACTCCCGTAACCCTGCTCGGACGCCGGCCGGCGGGTCCCAGTCCGGGCTGCCCGAGACCATATCGACCACGTCCCGGTCGGCGCGAGCGGCGTACTGCATGACCCGGTAGAACTGCGGGGTCTCGTAGTCCATACCGTCTCTGGGCGGGTCGACAACCTTTGTCTTTCCGTCACTGCCTGATGTACAGCGTCACCGCCCCGACGACCAGGAGCAGTATCCCCCAGAAGAGGTCCGTCCCCGGCAGGAAGCCGAGCAGGAGCGTCACGATACCCGAGGAGACGAGCGACCAGCCGATCGTAGTACGGTAGGCCATATGACAGGTTCGGGGCCGACACTGAAAGCTTCCGGGACGGTCTGTCGGCGTGGTACCGCAAAAAAGGCCGCAGTCGTCGCGTCAGTCGTCCGCGACGGCGCCGGCGTCGCGCTGGTTGACGTCCAGTTCGCCGACGACCTGAGTGTGTGGGTAGGGGAACCCGATGTCCGCCTCGTCGAAGCGGTCCATCACCGACTCGGTCAGCTTGTGCTTGACGCCGCCGGCACCGGTCTCCTGTGGGTTGATCCACATCCGAGCGTTGAATACGATAGCCGAGTCACCGAGGGTGGTGAGGGGGGCGGACGGCGCCGGGTCCGGCAGGACGCCGTCGATAGCCTCGATCTCTTCGAGGATGATCTCCCGAGCCCTGTCCACGTCGGAGCCGTAGTCGA
>JBEQBH010000037.1:0-7813 GCA_041639955.1 Halobacteriales archaeon
TCGCCCGTCAGCCGGCGCGGTCGAGCATCACGAGCACACCCCGGGTGTTCAGCGCTACCTCCTCGTTGGCCTTGTGCTCGCCCCAGACCTCGGGCATCTCGACCGTCTCGACGAAGTGGTCGATGACAGCGTCGTCGTCCCCGAGTTCGGCGCGCTTCTCGCGCACGTCCCGTACCCAGGCGTCCAGCTTCCTGGCGTACTCGTCGAGCCGGTCGCCGGTGGACTCGGCTCCGAAGTGACCGTACAGCAGCGTCTCCGGGTCGAGGTCCCGAATCATTTCGACGTCGTCGAGGGCCCCGTCGAGGTCGAAGTTCACCGGGGGGCTGGTGACGTTTATCTCGCCGACTGCGGGGGTAAAGAGCCCGGCAGCGTCGGCGGCGAACACGGCGTCGATAGCGGGGTCGTGAAAGACGACCTGATGGGGCGCGTGGCCCGGCGCGTGGTGGGCTTCGAGGGCGTGGTCCCCCAGGTCTATCACGTCGCCATCGGTGAGTTCGACGATGCGCTCTTCGGGCACCGGCTCGGGCTCGGCGTAGTACTGCACCTGGTCGCCGACGGCCTCCTTCGTCCCCTCCCAGAGCCGCGTCGGGTCGACCAGATGGGGGGCGCCGATTTCGTGGGCGTAGACGGTCGCGTTCGGACACTCCGCTGTCAGGTAGCCCGCCCCGCCGGCGTGGTCGAGGTGGACGTGTGTCAGCGCCATCACCGCCAGTTCCTCGGGGGCGATGCCGACTTCCGCCATCGCATCGAGGATGGTCTCGTAGTGGGTCCCGATGCCCGTATCGACGAGAGCGGGCCGCTCGGCGTCGACGATGTACACCGAGCCGTACTCAGCCGCGTCGTACATCCCCGTGTCGACGTAGTAAACGTCCGCACAGTCCTGGGCGTCGTACACGTCACCGATTGCCATACAGGACCGTCACCGCCTGCGTGGAAAACGGTTGTGCCCCGAGGGCTGTCTGGCGGTGGCATCGGGAGCCGGGCGCAAGCGAGGGGCCGCCCCGAGTCGGGACGAAGAGCCGGAAAGGGGCGGGCCGCCGACAGGTCCGCGCAGCGGTGGATGCCAGGACCGACACGCCTAATTTCCGGCCCCGAGAACCGCCGACCATGTTATCGAGACAGTTCGTCCGGGAGAACCCCGAGACGGTGCGTGACGCCATCGAGCGCAAGGGCGTCACGGGCGTGGACCTCGACGAGGTCCTGGCTATCGACGAGGAGTGGCGGGAACTGAAGGCGAAAGGCGACGGGCTTCGACAGGAGCGCAACGAGGTCTCCTCGAAGATAGGGAAGCTCAAACAGGAGGGCGAGGAGGAGAAAGCCCAGGAGGCAATCGAGCGCTCCAGCGAGCTCAAGGAAGAGCTGCAGACGGTCGAGGAGCGGGCGGACGAACTGGAGTCGAAGCTCGAAGACACGCTGCTCGAGATTCCCAACGTCCCACACGAGTCGGTCCCAACGGGCGAAGACGAGAGTGACAACGTCGAGCGGTATCGCGAGGGCTTCGACGGCCTGCGGGACCTGCCCGACGACGTGGTCCCCCACTACGACCTCGGCGAGGAACTGGACATCTTAGACTTCGAGCGGGGCGCGAAGGTCAGCGGCGGCGGGTTCCAGTTCGTCAAGGGCGAGGGCGCCCGGTTGGAGCACGCGCTCGTGCAGTTCATGCTCGACGTGCACCGCGAGCAGGGGTACTCGGACGTCCTCCCGCCGATTCCCGTCAACTCCGCGTCAATGGAAGGGACCGGCCAGCTCCCCAAGTTCGACGAGGACGCCTACCGCATCGGGAACCGGCAGGACGACGACATCGACGAGGACGACCTCTGGCTGTTGCCGACGGCGGAGGTCCCCGTGACGAACATGTACCGCGACGAGATTCTGCTGGACGACGACCTCCCGGTGAAACACCAGGCCTTTTCGCCGAACTTCCGGCGGGAGGCCGGCGAACACGGCACCGAGACCCGCGGCTACGTCCGGGTCCACCAGTTCCACAAGGTCGAACTCGTCAACTTCGTCCGGCCGGAGGACAGCTACGACCGCCTGGAGGGGCTCCTCGACGAGGCGGCCGCCGTGCTCGACGAACTCGGGCTCCCCTACCGCGTGCTCGATATGTGTACCGGTGACATGGGCTTTACCCAGGCCAAGAAGTACGACATCGAGGTGTGGGCGCCCGGCGACGACATGGAAGACGGCCCCGACGTGGGCGGGCGCTGGCTCGAAGTCTCCTCGGTATCGAACTTCGAGGACTTCCAGGCCCGACGAGCCGGCCTGCGGTACCGGCCCGAGCGCCACGAGTCGGCCGACTACCTCCACACGCTCAACGGCTCCGGGCTGGCCGTGCCACGCGTGATGGTCGCCATCCTCGAGTACTACCAGAACAACGACGGAACCGTCACCGTCCCCGAACCGCTCCGGCCCTACATGGGCGGCCAGGAGACAATCGAGGGGTCGGCGCCCATCGGCGAGAGCGCCGTCGGGGCGGGCGAGCGCGACTAGTCGCTCACGTCCTGACAGAGAAAGCGGACCTGCGGGAGCGTCGCCGGCGGGAGCGAGGCGGGCTCGACCCACCGGGCGTCGAAGACCCCCTCGTCGGGATTGGGGACGGGACGGGAGAGCAGCGAGCAGTCAAAGACCGCGTACACCGAGACCGCCGCGGCCAGGCTGTTGTGGGCGTACCAGAACGTCGAGACGGGGTCGTCTATCCGGGCGCGGCAGTCGAGTTCCTCCACTAGTTCCCGCTTAAGCCCCTCGGTGGGACATTCGTGGCCACAGACGCCGCCGCCGGGGAGCGTCCAGAACGGCGAGCCGTCGGCGTGGCGTTCCTTGACGAGCAACACCGCGTCGCCGCTGGTCACCAAGGCCTTCGCTCCCGTTCGCGGCTCGAACCGCCCGGTCAGTGGCTCACCCATCGCCTGCTGTCGCGACGTGGACCCGTCCATGGACACATTACCCCACGTGGTAAAGAATAGTTATTGGGAGCCTGAGCGACCGTAGCCCCCTCCATCGCGTCTCCCCTACGAGTGGTATGGTGTCTATACGCACGGTATGTGGAACCTGAGCCCTCGGACGGTATATCTCTTGTCCCCCGTCACCGGGTGTAGGTCTCGACCCGTGCGATGCGGTCGGCAGCGAACGTGAATACGTCGACGAAGCCCGCGATGGGGTCGCCGTCGGCGTCGAGCAGCCGCCCGCGCACCGCGACGGTGCCGCCCGTCTGTCGGTCGGCCGGCTCACTGCCATCGGACGACTGGGCCGACGAGACCGGCGTCCCACCGGGCCCGGCACCGTCAGGGGCCTCGAACACCGCGTCGATTGGGTGAGTGGTATCGGTCTGGGGCCGCTCCTCGCGCATGAACCGGACGAACCGCTCCCGGCCCTCGATTGTCTGGTCCGGTCGGTCGTGAACGAAGTCCTCGGCGAGCAGGGCCCCAAGCAGGTCGTAGTCGGCCCCGTCGAGTGCGCGGTAGTACGCCCGGACCTGGGCGACCGGCTCGGTCGGCGGGTCACTCATCGGCATCCGGCCCCCCGTCTGACTCGGTCGGTTCGCCCGGCGTCCCCCCGGAGTCGTCGGCCGGCGGTGTCGGCGGGCCGTCGGCGTCGATGGGGTCGGGTTCGGGCTCGGCCAGTTCGAGTTGGAGCCCCGGCCCGTCCTCGTCGCTGCCGTCAACAGCGGTCTCGTCCGGCCCTTCGCTTCCGTCGGGACGCTCGTCACCGGGGCCGTCGCGCTCATCGGCGGTCTGTCCGTCGGCTGTCCCGGCCCCACCAGCCGCCTCCGCATCCGGTTCGCCGTCCGCCGCGTCCGTCGGCGAGTCGACGATAGACGTCGACTGCTCGGGGCCGCCGTCGGCCCCGTCGTCGGTCTCGCCTGTCGGCGGTGCCTCGACAATGGCGGTCGGCTCCTCCGCCACCGAGGGCTCCGACTCCGGGCTGTTGGCGGCGAGTTCGGCCTGAATCTCGGCCAGTTCCTCGTCGTCGATGTCGTCGCCGTCGCTCGCCGCCGCGGTCTCGGTGTCATCGGCCGCCGCTTCGGGAACCGCGTCGGGCTCTGTCTCCGCCGTCGAGCCAGTGACTTCTTCGTCGATATCGACCGTCAGCTCGGCGTCTGCCGCGTCCGGCTCCGCCGGCAGGACGGTGTCGTCGTCCGACTCGTCGCGCTCCAGGGTCTCCATCTCTGGGGGCCACTCGCCGTCGGGGTCCGGGGGCTCTCTGTACTCGCGGACCGTCGACAGCGGAATCTCGGCGTCGTCGCGCAGCTCCTGGCCCTCGGTGCCGCTCCCGCTGGAGTAGGCGCTGGCCGACTGGGCCAGCCAGTCGGCGGCCTGCCACAGCGCGGTGGCCTTCTCGTTTGCCCCCTGATAGATGGGGACCAGCGACTCGTCGTCGACGAAGCGGACGGCGGTGTCGAACCGGTCGGCCGCCTCCTCGAACTCCTCGCGGGCCTGCTGGAAGTCGTGCTGTGACATCACCCACTCCGTCCGCTGGAAGGCCTCCATCGCCGAGGTGAAACTCCGGCGACCCTCGGTGTAGTGAGCGTGACCGACCCGGTAGCGGGCGAAGGCGGTATCGTCGCCGCCCGTCTCGGCCAGCGCGTCCTGTAGCTCCTCAACCGCGGGCAGCTCGGTCATATCGTCGGTACTCCAGCTGTAGGTGACGGTGCCGTCGTGGCCGACGACGGCGACGGCCCGCTCGGTGAGCGACTGGCCGATGTCGTCGACGAAGTCGATGTCGTACCGCGTTGCGACCTCGCCGTCCGTGTCGGACAGTAGCGGGACCGCGAGGTCGTACTGCGCCGCGAACGCCCGGTGGCTGTACACCGAGTCCGGGCTGATACCGAGGATTCGCACGTCCTTCTGCATCGTAAAGAGGTCGAGTTTATCTAGATCACAGGAGTCCTCGTCGCAGGCGGGGTTGAAATCGGCGGGATAGAACGCGAGGATGACGACGTCGTCACCGAGATACTCCTCCAGCGCGACGCGTCGCTTCTCGCCGTCGACGAGCGCCGGCAGCTCGAACCCCGGAGCGTCCGCTCCCTCGGAAATCACAGGACAGCAATCGAACCGTCGGCACTTAAGAGTGGGTACGAAATCGAGCGATAAAACGCCCCTCGCTGCCACTGGGCAGCGCCGGGTGTACCGAGCGGCTTTTGCCCGCCGCTGTAGTACGGCTACTGTGGACCTGCACGTGCGCTACGAGGGCGACGACGACCCCGACAAATGCAGCGCCCGGAAGCTCGCCCGGTTCGACCTGGCCGAGCTCCACCGAGCGACCCGCTCGACGCCGCCGGGCATCGTCCTCAACCCCTTCGCCGATCAGGCCCTCTCGCCGGCCGACGCGCCGGCGGCGGGCGACGGCGCCCGCCACGCCCGGCTGGTCGCGCTGGACTGTTCCTGGGAGACCGCCGAGCGGGAGGCGTTCGACCTCCAGGGGATTCACCGGTCGCTGCCCTTCCTCGTCGCCGGCAACCCGGTCAACTACGGCACGCCGTTCCAGCTCAACACCGTCGAGGCGTTCGCCGGCGCGCTCTGTATCCTCGGCGAGCGGGGCCACGCCGAAGATATCCTCTCGAAGTTCTCCTGGGGCCACACCTTCCTCGAACTCAACGAGGAGCCCCTCGAACGGTACGCCGACTGCGCGGATTCGGCCGAGGTCGTCGCGGTGCAGGACGACTACCTCGTCGAGGAGTAGCCCGACTGTCCGCTACTGCGCCGTCGGTTCGAGCAGCCCTGCCCCACAGTACGGACAGGCGTGCCGGGCGTGTGCTTCAAGTTCGTCCTCGATTTTTCTGTCGCAGGCAGGACAGTACATACGTATTGGTACCACGCCGGCGGTAATGTAGATTCGCCATCAGTTCTCAGGGCCGAAGCCGACGCCGATACCGGACGGGTCGGCCGGCGGGGAGAGTGGGCTGGCCGGCAGGCTGTCGGCCGCCTCAGGGTCGTTGTAGCCGCCCGGCGCCACGTCGTTTGGCGAGTCCGGGTAGCAAAGCGACGCCAGCGCCTGAATATGCCCCCGGCCGACGCCGAGTTCGAACTGGCCGCCGCCGTACAGGTCGATACCCTTACGCTCGCAGTGGGCGATGGTCGAGAGAACCGACTCGACGGTGCCACACCGGGAGGGTTTCATGTTGAGGACGCTGGGCTCGAAGGGTAACGCCTCGATACTCTCGATGCCCGTGACGGGCACGTCCCAGGTGACCCGTTCCTCACGCCCCGCAAAGACGGGGCGGGTCTCGTCGGTCAGGTCGGGGTCCTCCAGCAGGGCTTCGGGCAGCGCATCGGCGACCCGGCGGTAGAAGTCGGCGTCGGGGGCGTTTGCGACCCGTTCGTCCTCGTACAGTCCCTTCAGGTCGAGGACGCGAACATCGTAGTCCGAAAGCGACGCCAGCAGGTCGTCGTCCCAGTCTGGCGTCGGGTCGAGTTTGAACGCCAGGTCGTCGTGAATCCCCAGGAGGGTGTCGAGCCGGTCAGTCGTCGGCGCCTCATCGCTTTGCGGGTTCGAGAGCCGCGTCGAGACGACGAATTCGACCGGTTCGTAGTCGCGCCCGAGCGCCCCGCCCAGCGAGGTGCCGGCCCGTTGCAGCGCCAGGTCCAGCGCCGCGCTCTCGAACCCCCAGCGGCGGTAGTGGCGAAATCGCTCCTCGTCGGGCGGCTCCGGCCAGAGGTCGGCGTCGTCGAGGGCAGCCGAAAACGAGTCGACCGTGTACTCCCCGGCGAGGTCGAGGTCGTGGTCGACCAGCGCGTGGTGGGCCTCGTTCGTGTAGGTCACGTCCTCGCCCCGGCCGGTGTTGTCACCGTCGGAGAGCACGACAGTGGTCGTTGCCCGGTCGAACCCGCTCGACGTGGGTCGCTCGCGCAGTTCGAACGCACAGTCCTCGACAGTGAGTGGGAGGTCCGCGACGCGGTCGTACATACCCGGGAGAGCGCCGCCGGCGTGAAAAAACCGCGCCGGTGAAAAACTCAAAGCTTAACCGCCCGGACGGGAAACCGGCGAGCATGGCTAGCTTCGAGAAAGCGTCAGACCGGATTCTGAACAAGCAGATCTGCATGCGATGTAACGCCCGCAACCCACAGCGCGCCCAGCAGTGCCGGAAATGCGGCTACGGCAACCTCCGTCCGAAGGCCAAAGAGACCCGCAGCGCCTGATTCTCTCGGCACTCGCTACTGGGTCGGCTGCGCGGTGAGCCTGTCCAGCCGAACCGTCGCGTGAGCGACGACTAGCTCCAACAGTTTCCGGTCCTGTTCGTCGGTCGGCGCCGCGCCCGTGTCCGCGGCGACCACGACCGTCGCAGTCCCGTCGCGCTCGGTGACGACCGCGGTCAGCACGTCCCTGACCGTCTCCCCCAGGTCGACCGGCGGGGCATCGCCGTGGGCGACCACGTCGCCGCGTGGCTCGTCTCTGACCGCCCGTGCCAGCTTCGCGACCCGCTCTGCGCTGGCCGTCCGAACCGTGTTCGAGAGCAGTTCTGCCTCGTCGTCCCGGACCCGCAGGACCGCCGTCTCGTCGATACCGGTCAGCGAGCTGATGGCCTCGGTGATGTAGGCGGCGATGGCGTCGTCGCTCCCCGCCGTGGCGATGGCCCGGCCGTAGTTGTTCACGTCCGCGGCCTTCCGGCCGAAGGCCGCGACGCGGTCCCGCTCGGTTTCGAGTTCCCGGCGCCGGTGGCGGCTTCGGGCGTCGTACAGCCCCACGAGGACGCCGGTGAGTGCGCCAACGGTGAGGACGTCGACGGTGAGGAAGGCGGCCCGGCCGAGCGAGCCCGTGGTGACCTGCTGGCTGAACAGGAGGAGGGCGGCCACGGCGGCGAAGGCGACCGTGGCGC
>JBEQBH010000038.1:0-7757 GCA_041639955.1 Halobacteriales archaeon
GGTGTGTCTCGTCGGTCATCGGTTATCTCGTCTGGAACATCTCCCGAGTACAACTAAACTCTTTCCCAGTGATAAGAGTTAGCAACCGAATAATTGCCGTCGAAGGATATTCGACTCAGTGCGATTTTTGAGTTCTCACTACGGCTATTTCTAACAAAATAGTATTACAGATTTGATTTCTGGAAATCATTTTGTTTTCTGCGTTGGTCGAGGCCGTGTTCGTCGGTCGTCGAACTTCTCTGTGGCGCCCTATCCATAGCGATGCCAGTTACTGAGCGGTTTGTTGTAACTCGCGTGGAAAATGTAGACACGACACGGATACGAGTGGGTCGGCCCTGGGGTCGTTGCAGGCCTCACCGCTCGTGGCGGTCGCTACCCGGACTGTCTGTTCGAAATACGCTCGGCGTCCACTGCGTGGACGAGTAACGGCTCGCGCCCGAAACTGCTCGCCGGTTCAATCGTCCCACGGGTCGCTCCGCTCCCCGTTCGACGTATTCGAGGTCGCTACGCTACCTCGCTGCTCGCGGCTATCGCCGCTCGCTATAACGTGGTTCTCACTCCGTTCGAACCACGCTAGTCGTCCGCTGCCCGGACGATTAACGGCTCGCGGACGGGCCCGCTCGCCGGTTCAATCGTCCGCGCTCGCTTCCGCGCCGCTTTCGGCGACGACCTCGATTTCGCCGGCGTCGAGTTCCTGTTCGACTTCGCGGGCGGCCGTGACCATGTTCTCCATCTTGCCGCGTGCGATTTCGCGGGGCAGAAGCTTCACACCACAGTCCGGCGAGACAGTCAGACGCTCCGGCGGGACGACCTCCAGGCCTTTCTTTATGTTCTCCTTGATCTCCTCGACGGATTCGACCTCGGCGGTGTGAGCGTCCAGCACGCCCATCGCGAAGTCCTTCGTGAACTCGTGGTCTTTGAACACGTCGAGTTGCTCGTAGTTGCCGTTGGCCAGCTCCAGGTCGTACTCGTGGACGGGGTAGTCCAGAATCTCCGGATAGATACGCGAGTAGTCGCCGTAACAGACGTGCAGGCCGAGGCGCACGTCGTCTGGGATTTCATCGACGATGCGTTCGAGACACTCGCCGACGATGGCGTGGTCGTCCGGCGTCGTCGCCAGCGCGGGCTCGTCTATCTGGATGTAGCGGGCGCCGGCCTCGACGAGGGCCTCTATCTCCTCGTTGACGAGGTCCGCGAGCTCGTAGGCCAGCTGTTCCTCGCTGTCGTAGACCTCGTTGAACGACCAGTTCGCCAGCGTGTACGGGCCGGTGATGGGAACCTTGACCGGACGGTCCGCGACCTCGTCGGTGAACTCGAACTCCTCGACGAGCCACTGCTCGCCGTACTCGACCTCGTCGGCCACGGAGGGCTTGTCGAAGTAGTTGTGGCCCCACACTTTCACGCGGCCGTTGAACTCGTAGCCGTCGATGCGGTGGGCGAAGTACTCGACCATCTCGTTGCGGCGCATCTCGCCGTCACAGACGACGTCGATGCCACACCGCTCGTGCTCGTGGGTGATGAGCCGCGAGGCGTCGTCCTTGGATTCTTCCCACTCTTCTTCGCCGAAGTCGGCCTCCTCGTCTTCGAACATCTCGCGGGCTCGGTCGTGCCACTTCGGCTTGGGGTAAGAGCCGACGACGGTCGTCAGCAGGAAGTGGTCGTTCTCGTGGTCCTCCGGTCGGAACTGCTCTCGTGGTCCTGTCATTGGTCTGCCTCCGGGGACTCCAGGGCCGCGGCGTTAGCAAGCGACTGGAGCTTGTCCTCGAACTTGTTGACGGGGAGGTAGAAGGTCTCCGTGTTCGTGGTCGCGTAGACGGTGTCGTAGGCCGTGTTCGTCTGCTGTTCGAACCAGTCGACGCGGTCGCGGATGGTCTCGGGCGACTCGACGCGGGTGTTCTGGCCGTCGACGAGACCCAGGGCCACGTCGTCCTTGGTGCCGTACTCCTGGACGTTGTAGACGTTCTTGTCGTGGTCCGCGACGAGGTCGAAGCCGATGGCGTCGACGTCGGCGTCCATCAGGTGCGCGTAGGTCTTCTCGGGAATCGACCCCCAGTAGGTGTGGGCCACGACCTCGGCGTCGGTGGCCGAGGCGATGGCGTCGATGGCCTCGCTGGCGCGCTCGTCCTCACCGTCTTCCGGCGGGTTCTCGACCAGCGACGGCTCCAGCAGGAACAGCGTCTCCACGTCGGGGAACTGCTCGACCTCCCGGACGAGGAAGTCGGCGACGGCCTCGCCGAACTCGGTCTCGTCGCCGTAGTGTTCGTCCGTCGCGAGGTCCGCAAGCGAGTAGGGCCCCGGCAGGACGGCCTGCAGACCCGAATCGACCAGCTCCGTAGCGGCATCGAGCTCGGCGGCGACGTCGCCACCGGTGGTCAGGTCGCCCGTGACGACCGGCTCCCGGTAGAAGTTGTTGTTGTCGTAGTAGCGGACGATACCGCGGGTCTCGACGTTCTCGTGGACCGCCAGCGGGTGGGCGAGCATGTCGTCCCAGCGCAGCTGGCCCTCGCTGATGCGGTCGAGACCGGCGTCGGTCTGCAGGGAGACGACCTCGCTGCGGGCGCGGTCGTAGGCGTCCGTAATCTCCGCGCCCTCGTCACCGCTGATGAGGTCTGTCTTCTGGTGTCCTTTCAGGTCGGACAGCTCGTCCTTGGCCCAGTCCGGCAGCGGGAACAGGCCGGGTGTCGTCGCTACAATCTCTGGCATTAGCCGTTGCTATGAAATGACGAGCTTTAATATTTCCTATTCAGAAAAATGCTTGCCAGTAATCCTACTCGGAAAACCGCAGGACGACGAGCTCCTCGTATGGGTGTTTCTCGGTAGCAAGCACCCCACTTTCGAGCCCCCGCTCACGGGCGTACGTGCGGACAGCGTCGGGGTCAGTCAGACTGCTCACTAGCAGGAGAACTTCCCCACCCGGCGCGAGCACCCGACCCACGGTTTCCAGAAACGGGTCGACCAGCCGACGGCCGTCCTCGCCGCCCGACAGCGCGTGTTCCATCCAGTCGTCCCACTCGGCCTCGGCCGGCGTCGGGAGATAGGGGGGATTGAACGTCACGATGTCGAAGCTCCCGTCCCGGAAGGGAGCCACCAGGTCACCCCGGACGACCGGCACCCCGTTGCCGGCGGCCTCGCGACACGCCAGCGGGCTGAGGTCCACGCCGACGGCGTCGGCGCCCGCCTCGGCCAGCGTCGCGGCGACGTAGCCCGACCCGGTCCCCACGTCGAGGACGCGGTCGCCCGAAGAGACGCGGTCGGCGGCAGTACGGGCGAGCAGGTCCGAATCCTCCGCCGGCTGGTACACCGTCTCGACGCCGCGCCGGTCGGCCAGCCCCGGCTTGCCGCTCGACCCCGACTGGTCACCGTCGCCCTCAGTCATCGGCAGCGGGCTCGCCGACCTCGTAGGCCAGCGTCGCCAGGTCGGCGAAGTCGGCGGGCGTGAGCTTCCCAGCTCGGGCGCTCATCAACTCCTCGTCGGCCGCATCGACGACGGCGCCGGGGTCGCCCAGCCCGGAGATGTGGGCCGTGTTCCGGACGGCGTTTCGCATCGTCTTCCGGCGCTGGGTGAAGACGGCCTTCAGAAAACCCATGAAGAAGTCGTCGCTGGGGACGGTGTAGTCCGGCTCGCGCGGTGTCGTCCGCACCAGCGCGCTCGTGACACGGGGCTGTGGGTCGAACGCCCCCCTCGGGACGGTCTCGACGAGCGCGGCGTCGGCGTAGTGGCCCGCTGTCACCGACAGCCGCCCGTAGTCGTCGGTCGCGGGGTCGGCTGTCATCCGCTCGGCGAACTCCTGTTGGAACATGAGCACCATCGGCTTGCCCTCGGGGAGCAGCCGGAACGCGATTTCGGACGACGCCCCGTACGGGAGATTGGAGATGCTCGCGGTAAACTCGGGGAGGGCCACGTCGAGCGCGTCCCCCTCGATGACGGTCAGCCGGTCGGCGGCGACGGCGTCGGCGAACTCCTCGCGCAGATGTGCCGCGAAGTCGGGGTCCCGTTCGACGACGGTTACCCGGTCGGCCACCGCGAGTAATCTGTCCGTGAGCGCGCCCGGCCCGCCCCCGATTTCGAGGACGTGAGACAGGTCCATCCCCTCTGCGTGGGTCGGAATCCGGTCCAGGACGCGGTCGTCGACCAGGAAGTGCTGGTCCTGTCGCGTGTCGGCCCGTTTGCCCGCGCGGGCGACGAGCGCGTCGGGGTCACGGCTCCCGTAGTCGGTCATACCTCCCGTAGACGGTCGGGCAGTGAAAAAGGCCGCTACTCGCCCTGTTCGGAGCGCCGCACGAAAATCCGGTACTTCAGGTCGTCGTCGCGTAGTTCCTCCTGGATACGCTCGACGAGCACCTCTCGGGGGTTGTGGAGGCCACTGACCCGCTCTTCGAGGTCCTCGAAGCTCTGGAAGGGCTTTCGCTTTCGCTCGTCGAGGATGGTGTTGCGCAACTTCTTCCCGATGCCCGGCAGCAGATTCAGCTGGTGGAGACGCAGCGTAATCGGCTGGGCGTCGTTGTAGAAGTCGACGAATCGCTGTTCGTCGGCGTCGACGATTTCGTCGACGGCGTACTCCAGTTCCTGTCTGGCACCGCTTGGCAAGCCCTCGAAGTCGACCTCGGTCAGCCGGCCAAACTCGGTGAGGTCGATGCGGTCGCCGAAGGCGATGTCGTTGTCCTCGTCCAGCGAGAGCTCGTAGATGTGGAACTCGTCGACTCCGAGGGCGTACGCGAGCGGCTCTTTCTGGTGCTGTGGGCGGTCGTCGTCGCTCCGGCCGTGTGGGAGCACGTCGAGCACTGCCGCCGCTAGATCCTCACCACCGCTCTCGGTACTGCTCATGGAGATCTGTACGACAAGAGTACACTTAATGGATTGGATGACCGCAGGAGAGAGACGGGACGACTAGCGGACGCCGGTGTCGGTTGCGTCCGTCAAAACATTCGCGATAGCGAATCGCCCCGGGTCGGCACAGACTGCAGTACTACGCGTACTGCTTGACGACGGCGAGAATGTCGTCGAGCTCCTCGCCCGACAGGGAGTAGCGCTCCTGGGCGTAGATGGCCCGCAGTTCGTCGCGGTCGAGCGGGCGCAGGTTCGCGATTTTGTAGGCGGTCGCCTCGTCGACCTTCTCCAGCTCCCGGAGCTGCTCGACGAACTCCAGGGACTCCTCGACGTCGAGCATCGCGAAGTGGTTGACGTGTTCGATGGAGCGTTTGAGCTCGTAGCGCATGTCGCGGTCCTCGTCGGCCGCTCGCTCCATCTCCAGGTCGGCCAGTATCTCTTTCGTCTCTGCGGTCGTGAGATACTCCTCGGAGACCTTCTCCTTGAATATCGTCATTCTTGCCGGCGGAGGTGAGCGGGCTTGACGATGAGCGTCTTGGTCTTGCCGCCGTCGACGATCTCGACCTTGTAGGCCGTACCCTGCTCACCGACGACGGTACCGGTCTGGCCGTCGAAGCGCGGGTGGAAGCGACCCTCGGGAACCGAGGGGTCGATCTTCAGGTGGACCTTCTCGTCGACCTCGTACTGCTCGACGGCGCGCTGGGGCGGGGAGGTACCGCGGTCGCGTGGCTTGTTTTTCAGCTTGTTCCGTGTTCCTTCGAGGGGGCCGTTCGAACTAGGCATTCTTGCTCATCGCTTGTCTACTCGCCCATATAAAAGGTGCGTTCCGCGGTCGCGGGACGAACACCGGCGCTGTCGCTGGCGACGTGGCGAAACGGAGAACGAACGCCGTGTTACAGACGGCCGACGGTGTCGACGTCCACCGATTCGACACCCTCGACGTCGGCGAAGGCCTCCTCGACGGCGTCCGTTCCGCCGGACTCGTCGGGGATGATGACCGTCGGGAACAGCGCGACCAGCCCGAAGGCCACGTCGTCACGCTCGAACCCTTTTATCTTCGCTCCTTCGGGAAGTGCCCCTTCGAGGCGCTCCTGCAGCGCGTCGAGGTCGACTTCCGGGCTCTGCGGCATGATCTTGATTTTGGCTGCTACTTTCCCCATTGTTATGGTCCCGTGAATCCGCAGTCGGGGCACTTGTAGAGGTTGCTCTGCTTGCGGCACTTCGAACAGCGGTATATCTGCTGTCCGCAGTCCGGGCACTTGAACGCGGCCGCGTTCGTCGTGGCGATGTTGATGCCACACGAGACGCATTTCTGCGCTCGTTTCTGCTGGCTCTCGCTCATACCACCTCGTACCCGACCGTCGCTTTTAACGGTTGTCAAACGCCGTCGGAAGCGTGTGAGATACTGTCACACGGCTCCGCGACTCACTTCCTTCACCGCTCCGTCGAGGTGTCTCACGGCGGTCGGGCCCTCGCTAGCTCCCGGGGAGAATGTCCCCGAGTGCCGCTCCGATAGCCATCGGGACGTACGCGATTGCACAGACACACAGCGACTCCCAGACGAGCGCGGGGTCGCTCGACCACTCGACCAGCCCCCAGCCAGTCAGCAGGGCCACAGCGGTGCCAAACGCCGTCAGCGTCACGCCGGCCAGGCGCCGCGGGATGAACCCGAGGATGCGGTGGGCGACGCGTACGTCCTGGAAGTCGGCGACGTAGAGGATGCCGACGACCATTGCGACTGCCGTCGCGAGCGTCGCGAGGAAATACACGGGGTGCTGTGCGATGTGGCGTCCGGCGTCGACAGTCCCACCCTCGACGGCCATCGGGATACCAAAGAGCAGCGAACCGAGCACCGCCTCGGCGAAGTCCTCGCGGTCGAACCCCCAGATGACGCGGCCGAACACGGCGGGGTCATCGTCCTGTGTGTCGGCCGCGGCCCGCATCGCCTCGCGGACCTGTCGGCGCTCCTCGTCGCTGTCGACGATATCCTCCAGTTCTTCGAGTTCGTCGAAGAGGCTGCCGATGCCGTCTCTGTCGCCCTGTGGGTCCGCGCTCATCGCCAGACCGCCCCGGGAGAGGAAACTATCGCGCGGGTATCCATCGCTTACGACACCCCCGACGGCCGGCGTTCGTGGTTCGAAACGGCGGCGCGCGCGCTGTCGCGGACTCGTCCGAGTAGCGACATCGACCCCTGAAACGGTTTCATGTATTTACATAGCACGGCACGCACGGGGGTTAAGGCTTTACTCGCACCCCTGCGAGCGGGATGTAGGCGCGGCGTACACCCGGTACCTACCCGTTTCGCCCAAACATTTATATCTAATGAGGCGTTCTCCGTAAAAGAACACATGGAACGGCCGACACGCCAGCGGGACACGGAAGAGGAGGAGGCTGAGCAGTCGTCCGAGAGCACGGGCCAGCAGACCTGCCCGGAGTGTGAGTCGGAGTCTATCACCAGTGACGGCGGTGGTGAACTCGTCTGTGAGGACTGCGGACTGGTCATCGAGGACGAGAACATCGACCGCGGACCGGAGTGGCGCGCGTTCAACCACTCCGAACGCCAGTCCAAATCCCGTGTCGGCGCCCCCACGACACAGACGATGCACGACAAGGGGCTGACGACACAGATAGACTGGAAGGACAAGGACGCCTACGGACGCTCACTCTCCTCGGAGAAACGCTCACAGATGCACCGACTGCGCAAGTGGCAGGAGCGCATCCGCACGAAGGACGCGGGCGAGCGCAATCTGCAGTTCGCGCTGTCGGAGATAGACCGCATGGCCTCCGCGCTGGGTGTCCCGCGCTCGGTGCGGGAGGTCGCTTCGGTCATCTATCGGCGCGCCCTCAACGAGGACCTCATCCGCGGACGTTCCATCGAGGGTGTCGCCACCGCCTGCCTGTACGCCGCCTGTCGGCAGGAAGGCATCCC
>JBEQBH010000039.1:0-7718 GCA_041639955.1 Halobacteriales archaeon
CGATGAGGGCCCGTTCGCGCGCGCTGCCATCGCTCTTGGTCAGGGCGACGAGCACCTCGTTTGCGTCCCGTGCTATCTCGGACTCGACGTCGGTAAGCGCCTCGCGGCCGACCTGCCGGCGGATGGCGTCGGTCGCCGCGCCCTCGCGGTCGACCCGCTTTCGGACGTAGGCGAAGTACCAGGCGACGCTGCCGACGACGATGACGACGGCACCGCCCAGCGCGATGGGCCCCATCTGCGTGAGCAGGGCGAGGCCGGTCACGGCGCCGAATATCTGCATCCACGGGTACAGCGGCGACGTGAACTCCGGTTCGTACTCCGCCGACCCCTCGCGGAAGGCGACGACGGCAACGTTGATGAGGGCAAACACCATAATCTGGAACGCGCTCGCGAGCTTGGCGATATCCAGTATCGGGAAGAAAGCGATGAGCACCAGCAACACCCCGCCGGTGAGCGTGATGGAGTTCAGCGGCGTCCCGAACCGCTCGCTGACCTCCGACAGTGACGGCGGCGCAAGCTGGTCGCGGCTCATCGCGAAGGGGTAGCGCGACGACGAGAGGATGCCCGCGTTGGCCGTCGATATCAGGGCGAGAATGGCCGCCAGGATGACGGCGATGACGCCGACCTGTCCCATCGTCGCCTCCGCGGCGACCGCGACCGGGGTGAGCGAGCCGGCGACGCTGCCGGGGTCGGTCACGCCGACGAGCACGGCGACGATACCGACGTACAGCAGCGTCGTGAACACGAGCGAGCCCAGAATCCCGAGCGGGATGTTCTTGCCCGGGTCTTCGACCTCCTCGGCGACGCTCGCGACCTTGGTGACGCCGGCATAGGAGACGAACACGAGTCCCGTCGCCGCCAGCAGTCCCCCGATTCCCGAGTCGAAGAAGTTCGCATAGTTGGCCGACTGCGCACTCGGGGCGCTGCCGGCGGCGAACCAGCCAAGCGCCGCCAGCATCACGACGACGATACCGACCTGTAGCCGGCCCGTCTGTTTGGCGCCGACGACGTTGACGAGGATGAGCACCCCGGCCAGCGCCAGCGCGACCGGTTTCAGGGGGAGGTCAAAGAGCAAGAGGAGGTAGGGGACGCCGCCGACGAGGGCGAGGGCGCCCTTGAACGAAAGAGAGAACCACGTCCCGACGCCGGCGATAGTGCCGAGCAACGGCCCCATCCCGCGTTCGATGTAGATGTAGGTCCCGCCGGCT
Organism: Halobacteriales archaeon; assembly: GCA_041639955.1. GTDB lineage: Archaea > Halobacteriota > Halobacteria > Halobacteriales > Haloarculaceae > Haloarcula. The sequence continues at coordinate 1,209 of JBEQBH010000039.1, forward strand.
TCCGGCATCGCGGTCGCCATCTCCGACTTCGAGAGGGCGGCCGGGACGACGAGCAGGCCGGCCAAGGCGTAGGCCACGATGACCGCTGGCCCGGCTATCTCCAGCGCCAGCGCCGGGAGGATGAAGATGCCGCTACCGATCATCGCGCCGATACTGATAGCCAGGACAGAGGGGAGTCCGAGGTCCCGTTCGAGGTCTTTCGTCATGAATGAGATTCCGTGTGTTCCGGAAGCATCCGTTCGACCGCGTCACCGAGCGCCGCGGAGAGGCAACTCGACCCGCAGACGACGGCGGTCGCGACATCCGTGACGGCGTCGTAGCGCTCGGGGTCGTTGAGCAACAGGACGATGTCGTCGACGCCGGACGTCCGCAGCAGTTGTGCCACCAGCAGCGCTCGTCGGTCCCGTCGCAGGGCGACGACTGCGACAGTCGCGTCGGCGGCCGTGAGCGTCGTGCGGTCCGTCACGTCGCCGACTATCGCCCGAACGCCGTCGGGCGTCCGTGCCGCGACGCGCTCGCTGTCGGCGAGGAGAGTGACGTCGGCCGTGGCGGCGACCTCGGTCGCGAGTGTGGAACCGGCGTGGGTGTCGGTGACGACGAGCAGCGACGGCACTGTCGGGGAACGGTCGAGCGTGTCTTTCAGGCGGGTTCGGAGCGTCATGTTGTGTAATCGCCGGCGGTTTCGGGACGGCCGGGCGCCGCCGTACCGCTCGGTTACTATCCGCCCCTACATTCCGGAAAAGGATAAAGAGTGGTATTTGAGTTCCGATTCGGAAAACTAGACAGATATATACACATCTAGCGGAATTATATCACTGTTTATCATCACGGACCGTCTCCGGGCTGAACTGGTGGAACGGGCGGGTGTACTCGTTGCGGATGAGGTCCTCGTCGACGACTTCGAGCCCGATGTCGTTCAGGTCGCGGCCGATGCGGCTGAGGTCGTTGCCGTCGACCCCGACGACCTCGACGTGGACGTTGTCGGCACCGGTCATCACCTCCTGGATGGCGACGACGCCGTCGACCTCCAGCGCCCGCCGGGCGATCTCCTCGCGCTCGTGGATTGGCGCCGTACAGACGATGAGCGTGTGGAGCTGGTACCCCGCGGCCTCGTAGTCTACGTCCACGTCGTAACCCCGGATGACCTCGGCCTCCTCCAGCTTGCTGATGCGGTTCCGGACAGTACGGGCCGAAACGTCCAGGGACTCGGCGATTTCGCTGGCGGACGTGTGGCGCGCGTCGCGTTGCAGGGCGTGGATAATCTGCCGGTCGAGGTCGTCGATGGGGTACTCCGAATCTGCCATGCCCACCGGTTTGCGGGGCGTTGGCACAAAAGTTCGTGATTCGACCCCGACGGGTGGACCGAGCTACCGTCCGAGTTCCGCGTGCGCCGAGGAGAGATGCCGCGAGGACAGCGCCGCCAGCAGGGAGAGTTCCCCAGCGAGGACGCCGGCGGCGATGACCTCCGCGAGCGCGTCGGCGTTGCTCCCGGCGGGGTCGCCACCGCCGCCGTAGCCAAGCACGTCTAAGGCTTCGGACTGGGTCGGCAGGGAAGTGCCGCCGCCGACGGTGCCCACTTCCAGCGACGCCAGTGTCACCGAGGCGTAGAGCCCCTCTTCCCGGGCGTCGACGGTCGTGATGGTGTTCGACCCCTCGACGACCTGGGCGGCGTCCTGGCCCAGCGCGAGGAAGGCGGCGGCGACGACGTTGGCCGCGTGAGCGTTAAAGCCCAGCGCGCCGGCTTTCGCCGACCCGACCAGGTTCTTGCGGGTGTTGGCCTCCGCGATGGCCGCCGTCGTCGTGTCGAGGCGCTCCTCAACCTGCTCGTGAGGAATCAGGACGTCGGCCGAGACCGTCCGGCCGCGGCCCTCGACGGCGTTGATGGCCGCGGGCTTCTTGTCCGAACAGAGGTTTCCGGAGAGGGCGACCAGGTCTGCGGGTGTCTCGGCTTCGACGACCTCGCAGGCCGCCTCGGTGGCGATGGTGGCCATGTTCATCCCCATCGCGTCCTTCGTGTCGTAGGAAAACCGGAGGAAGACGCTGTCGCCGACGACGTAGGGGGTCACGTCCTGCAGTTCGCCGTGGCTGGTCGTGGACTCGGCGGCCTCGGCCAGTTCGTCTACGTGTTCGCGGACCCACGCCGACACTTCGCCGGCCTCGGCCACGTCTTCGACCCGGAAGACGGGGGCGCGTGTCATCCCCTTTTTGAGTACCCGCGCGGTCGCCCCACCGGCGTTGCGAATCGTCGAGACGCCCCGGTTGACGCTCGCGAGCAGGGCGCCCTCCGTCGTCGCCAGCGGGAGGTAGTGGTCGCCCTCGGCCGCGCCGCCGTCGATGGGCAGCGGCCCGACGACACCCATGGGAATCTGGGCGGCCCCGACCATGTTCTCGATGTTTGGCTCGGCGTCGGCCGCGTCGAAGGCGTACTCGCCGACCGTGTCGAGGTCAGCGCCGACCTCCTCCCGCAGGAGGTGGCGACGGGCGGCGGCGGCCGTCTCGGCGTCGGCGTGGTCTTCGAGTTCGTAGAGGCGCAGTTCCCCCTCGCGGACGCGCTCGGCGAGGGCCGCGGCGTCGGTGTCGGTCATACAGGTCGGTTGCGGGCCGGCCCCCTAACAGTTGCTCTTGGCGCTCAGGCGGGCGCTGTGTGTCCCGTCGGTTCCCGCGTACCACGATAACACACTCTATATATTGACAAAGTCCGCTACTGACCTACGAATGTCCCCATCGACGGATATTGAAGGTAAAATTTTTTCAATAGAGGAGTCCGAACGACTAGTCACCTATAGGAGAGTCAAGTTTGCCCGAAATGGAAACGGCTGGGTTCGAAACCGACCTCAGTCTCTTCAAATACGACAACCTCGAACAGCTCCCGCCGGCCTACAGGGACCTCGGGGCGGACGAACGGACCGAGCGCATCGAGGCGGCGCTCGAAGAGCTCGGTGACGATGTGGTCATTCTGGGCCACAACTACCAGCGCCGCGAAATCGTCGAACACGCGGACTTCATCGGGGACTCCTACCAGCTCTCGAAGGAGGCCGCCGACTCCGACGCCGACTACGTCATCTTCGGCGGGGTGACGTTCATGGCCGAGTCCGCCGACATCATCACGGACGACGACCAGAGCGTCATCCTCCCCTCGATGGAGGCGTCCTGTCCGATGGCCGGGATGGCCGAGGCGCTCCAGGTCGACACTGCGTGGGCCGAACTCACCGCCGAGACCGACGAGAATATTGTCCCCATCACGTACATGAACAGCTACGCCGACCTGAAGGCCTTCTGTGCCGAGCAGGGCGGGCTGGTCTGTACGTCCTCGAACGCCCACGAGGCCTTCGAGTACGCCTTCGAGCAGGGCGACAAAGTGCTGTTCCTGCCCGATAAGCATCTGGGCGAGAACACCGCCCACCGCCTGGGGATGGCAGACGAAATCGTCGACTGGGACCCGTGGGACCCCGACGGAACGACCGCGGCCGAAGCCGTCGAGAACGACATCATCCTCTGGGAAGGGTACTGCCAGGTCCACGAGCGGTTCCGCGAGGGCCACATCGACCAGGTGCGCGAAGAGCATCCCGACGCCAACGTCATCGTCCACCCCGAGTGTCGCCGCGAAGTGGTCGAAGCGGCCGACGTGAGCGGCTCCACCGCCACCATCTGCGAGGCGGTCGCCGAGGCCGACCCCGGTGACACGTGGGCTATCGGCACCGAGATACACCTGACCCACCACCTCCAGCGGTGGCACCCCGAGGTGAACGTCGTCCCGCTCTGTGGGGACGCCTGCATGGACTGCAACGCGATGCGCCAGATAGACCCGAACTACCTCACCTGGGTGCTAGAGGAGCTCGCCGAGGGCCGCGAGCGCAACGTCATCGAGGTCGCGCCCGAGGAGAAGGAACTGGCCCAGGTCGCACTCGACAGGATGCTCGAAATATGACGATGGGCGACCATAGCGAGACGCCCCGCGTCTCGGAAGAGGCGAGTAGCGCGGAACGGAGTTCCGCGGACCGTTCGGGCGGACGAAGTCAGCGAGAAGACGGGGAACGAAGTGACCCGCGAGACCACGACACGTCCGACGTACTCGTCGTCGGTTCCGGTATCGCGGGGCTGGCCGCTGCCCTCGGCGCGGTTCGTCGGGGCAGCGACGTGACGATAACGACGAAAGCGACCCGGCCGGAGGGGGCCTCCTCCTGGTGGGCCCAGGGCGGCATCGCCATCTCCCGGGACCACCCCGAGCAGTTCAAACAGGACATCCTGGCGGCGAGCGACGGGACCGCCGACCCGGACGCCGTCGACGTACTCGTCGAGAACGCCAACGACGCCGTCGAGGACGTGTTGCTCGATACACTGAGCGTCGAATTCGACCGCGTCGAGCGAAGCTCGACGGAACCGCGCGAACGGGGAGAGCGAGGCGCGAGCGAAGCGAACGCCTCGAAGCGACCGGCACAGCCGGGAGCGGAGCGACCCGTGAGCGGCGGCGACCTGGATTTCGCCCGCGAGGCCGCCCACAGCGAGGACCGAATCCTCCACGTCGACGCCGCGACCGGCAAGCACATCCACGTCCCGTTCCTGAACTATCTGGACGACCACGACGGCGTCGAGATTCTTGACGACACCGCCGCCCTCGAACTGATTCGCCACGAGGGCCGCGTCCACGGGGCGATGCTCGAAGCCGACGGCGAGGGCCGGCCCCACTACGCCGGCAGCGTGGTGCTGGCCACCGGCGGCATCGGCGAGCTCTACCCGCGGACGACCAACCCCGACATGGCCACCGGGGACGGTATCGCCATGGCCGCGCTGGCGGGCGCCGAGGTCGAAGACATGGAGTACGTCCAGTTTCACCCGACTGTGGCAGTGCCTAGCGAGGCCCAGCAGGCCTCGAAGCGAGGCGGTGGAACCGCCGAGCAGGACGACGACAGCGGCGTCTTCCTCGTCAGCGAGGCCGTTCGCGGCGAAGGGGCTCTGCTTCGCAACGGCGACGGCGAGCGGTTCATGCCGGCGTATCACGACGACGCCGAACTCGCACCCCGGGACGTGGTCGCCCGCGCGGTCAAAGCCGAGCGCGAAGCGAGCGGGGAGGTCCTGCTCGACGTGAGCCCCCTCGACTTCGCCGGGGAGTTCCCCGGGCTGGCCGAGCGCTGTGCCGAACACGGCATCGACTACGAGCGGGGGATTCCGGTCGCGCCCGCCGAGCACTTCCTCTGTGGCGGGGTGGCGGTCGACGACCGCGGCCGGACCACGCTCGACCGCCTGTACGCCGTCGGTGAGTGTTCCCGTACCGGCGTCCACGGGGCGAACCGCCTGGCCTCGACCTCCCTGCTCGAAGGGCTGGTCTGGGGCCTGCGCGCCGGCTCGGACGCCGCCGGCAAGTCCATCGAGCACATCGAGGCGCCGGACCTGCTGGAGCGGGACCCCGACCTCCCGGCGCGCTTTGCCGGAGACAAGCTACACCGGCTGCGCCGCGTGATGGACGAGCAACTCGGCGTGGAGCGAAATCCCGACGAAATCGGGACGGCGATGGCGTCGCTGCGCCGGCTGAAGGGCGAGGTAGATGCGTACGTGCGCACGCGAACGAGCCGGTCGCTGTACGAGCTCCGTAACGCCAGCGTGACGGCCTTGCTCGTGGCCCGCCACGCCAGCGAGAACACCGAGAGCGTCGGCACCCACAACCTCGTCACCGAGGCGCCGGCGGAGCCCTCTGCCGACTGATGATTACCCCATCCGACGTCGAGCGGTGGCTGCGCGAGGACGTGGGTCACCACGACGTGACCAACGACGTGCCCGGCGACACCGAGGGTCGTCTCGTCGCGAAGGAGGCCGGGACGATAGCCGGGCTGGACGCCGCGCGGGCGGTGTTCGAGTATCTGGGCTGTGAGCCGACCCGGGAGCGCGAGGCGGGCGAGCGCGTCGAGCCCGGCGACGTGGTCCTCACGGTCACGGGACCGGCCCGGGAACTGTTGCGTGGCGAGCGGGTGGCGGTCAACGTCGTCGGTCACGCCGCGGGCATCGCGACGAAGACGGCCGCTGCCGTTGAGGCGGCCCGGACCGTCTCGGACGACACCACCGTCGCTGGAACCCGCAAGACCACCCCCGGGCTCCGCGGCGTCGAGAAGCGCGCCGTCGCGGCCGGCGGCGGCGACACCCACCGACTCGACCTCTCGCATATGGTGATGGTCAAGGACAACCACGTCGCCGAGATGGGACTCGAGGGCGCTATCTCGCACTTCCAGGAGCGGGCCTCCTTCGCGACGAAACTCGACGTGGAAGTCGAGTCAGTCGCGGACGCCCCCAGAGCCGCCGAGTTCGGGGCCGATATCGTCCTGCTGGACAACATGACGCCCGCTGAGACCGAGCGGGCGGTCGAACTGGTCGCCGAGACCGACGGCGAGACACTCACCGAGGCAAGCGGCGGGATTACGGTCGAGACGGTGCCCGACTACGCGGCGACGGGTGTCGACATCGTCTCGATGGGGGCGCTGACTCACTCCGCGCCGACGCTCGATGTGTCCTTTCGGACCG
>JBEQBH010000040.1:0-7718 GCA_041639955.1 Halobacteriales archaeon
GAGCGAGGTAGCCGACCGTGATGGTCATCATGACGACGATCATCGGGATGATGTCGAGCCCGAAGACGTACTGCCCGACCAGGCCCATCCCGCGGGCCTGGCCCACGGAGTAGACGTACGCGATGAGTAGCGTCGTGAACGCGGCAAGCGCCCGGGCCATCGGCGAGTTGAACCGGTCGGCGACGAAGTCGGGCGCGGTGTACTTTCCGAAGCGGCGCATCTGTGCGGCGAGGAAGATGAGCAGGACGAAGTAGCCGGTCGTCCAGCCGACGATGAAGGCCAGGCCGTAAAAGCCCGAGAGGGCGACCAGCCCGGCCAGTCCGAGATACGACGCCGCGGACATCCAGTTGGCGCCGATGGCCATCCCGTTCTCGATGTTCCCGATGCCCCGGCCGGCGACCCACATCCCCTCGGCGTCGGCCACCTTGAACACGTAGCCGATGACGAGGAAGGAGGCCATCATCAGGAAGACGATGATGGCCGGCAGCAGTTTAAACGAGATGTCGAGCGCCTCGGCCTGTAGCGGGACCGTCATTGCTCGACGCCCCCGTCAGTGGCGGCAGCGTCACCGCTCTCGCTGGTCTCGCCCGTCTCGGGGCCGCCAGTGCTGTGGTCGATACCGTACTTCTCGTCGAGCTTGTCGCGCTGGCGGGCGTAGATGGCCGCCAGGACGAGCGCGCCAGTCGGCGCACCGAAGCCGACGAGGAAGTAGTGCCACGGGAACCCGAGCACGGGCATCGTGGTTGTCATCGCTCCCGGCGCGATAGCCGTCAGCGTCACCGGCCCGAAGACGATGAGCGCCCAGACGACGAAGCCGGTCCAGACGATCCTGAGGTGGTCACGCATGTAGGCCGTGCTCGGCTTCAGCAAGTTCACCTCCTCGTCGAGGTAGTTCGTGTTTTGATGGCGCTGTGCGGCGCGGGTCATCCCGCCGTCCGTCGCTTTTTCTTGGGTGTCTTTCTCTGACATGGTTTCGTTTGTAATTTTCACTGTCTCTCTTCTTGTATTCGAAAACGATACGCTGGCTTAGTCGTCGCTTAGCTTCGCCTGGATATCCTTGACGACGTCGGGGTTGCGCAGCGTGCTGGTGTCGCCCAGCTCCTCGCCGTTGGCGATCTCTTCCAGCAGTCGACGCATGATCTTCCCCGAGCGGGTCTTGGGGAGCTCGGGCGTGAAGATGACCGCCTCGGGACGAGCGATGGGACCGATAGCGTCCTCGACGCCCTCGATGATGGCCTGCCGGAGCTCCTCGTTCTCCTCGGCGCCGTCCTCGGTGATGATGTAGGCGTACACCGCCTCGCCCTTTATCTCGTGGTCCCCGCCGACGACGGCCGCCTCGGCGACGCCCTCGACGCCGACGATGGCGCTTTCGATCTCCATCGTCCCCAGGCGGTGGCCCGAGACGTTGAGCACGTCGTCGACCCGACCCAGCACGGTGATGTAGCCGTCCTCGTCGAGTTTGGCGCCGTCCTCGGGGAAGTACACCCACTGGTCGCGGTCGGAATCCGAGTACTCCCGCCAGTACTCGTCGAGGAAGCGCTCGTCGTTCTTATACAGCGTCCGGAGCATCCCGGGCCAGGGCTGGTTGACGACGAGATAGCCGGCCCTCCCGGCGCCGACAGGGTCACCGCTCACGTCGACCACGTCGGCGCTGATGCCCGGTAGCGGCGGCCCGGCCGTCCCGGGTTTCATATCGCCGATGGCCGGGAGCGTCGTCACCATCATCCCGCCCGTCTCGGTCTGCCACCAGGTGTCGACGATTGGACAGGACTCCTTGCCGATGTGCTTGTAGTACCACTTCCACGCGCGTGGGTTGATCGGTTCGCCGACGGTCCCCAGCAGGCGAAGGCTGGAGAGGTCGTGGCTGTCGGGGTACTCCGTCCCCCACTTCATGAACGCGCGGATGGCGGTGGGCGCGGTGTAGAGCTGGGTGACGTCGTACTCCTCGACGATCTGCCAGAGCCGGTCTTTGTCGGGGTAGTCCGGCGTCCCCTCGTACATCACCGTCGTCGTCCCGAGCGACAGTGGCCCGTAGACGATGTAGGAGTGGCCGGTAATCCAGCCGATGTCGGCCGAACACCAGTAGGTGTCCTCGGGCTTGATGTCAAGCACCGCGTGGCTCGTCCAGGCGGCATACGAGAGATAGCCGCCGGTGGAGTGTTTGACTCCTTTCGGCTGGCCGGTCGTCCCCGAGGTGTACATGAGGAACAGCATGTCCTCGGCGTCCCGGGTGACCGGTTCGACTTCGGCGCCCTCGTAGTCGGCGACGAGTTCGTCGTAGTCGTGTTCGCTGTCCTTCATCGGGTGGTCGTAGTCGTCGTCTAACCGGTCGACGACGATGGTCTCGACCTCGTGGCCCACGTCTTCGAGCCCCTCGTTTGCCTTCTCCTTGTGCGGGAGCGGGTCCCCGCGGCGGTAGTAGCCGTCACAGGTCACGAGGAACTCGGAGTCGGCCGACTCCATCCGGGTCGCCAGCGCGTCCGCCGAAAAGCCCGCGAAGACGACGGAGTGGGGCGCGCCGATGCGGGCACACGCCAGCATGGCGACCGGCAGCTCCGGAATCATGGGCATGTACATCGTGACCACGTCGTCCTCCTCTACGCCCAGGTCCCGCAGCGCGGCGGCGAACTCGTTTACCTCCTGGTGGAGTTCACTGTAGCTGTAGGTGCGTTTCTCACCGAGTTCGCCGATCCACTCGATGGCGGCCTCGTCGCCGCGGTCGTCGAGGTGGCGGTCCAGACAGTTCGCCGAGGCGTTCAGCTTCCCGTCTGTGAACCACTCGTAGAAGGGGGCGTTGCTGTCGTCGAGTACCTGGTCCCACTCGCTCTCCCAGTCGAGCAACTCCGCCGCTCGTTCCCAGGCGTCGGCCCCCTCCTCTTCGAACTCGTCGTAGATGGCGGGGTCGGCCACGTTGGCCTGTTCGACGAACGACTCCGGTGGCTCGAAGACGTCTTGCTCTTCGAGCCGTGCCTCAAGTTGGACCTCTTCGTCTGACATGGTCTATCATAGACAATCCAGGGGCAGTTGATAAACGGGGGGTCTAACTATCGAAACAGCAAACTTACAGTTCTCACTTCATTTCCCTCGACGGCGCTTCGGAGGAGTCCTCGGCGAAGAACGCGGTCAGGACTTTCTGCTGGGCCTTCCTGAGGTGGTTGTGCAGTGTCGGGGCGGAGACGGCAAGCGAGTCGGCGAGCTCCTCGGCGGTGGTCCCGCGGGGCCACTCGAAGTAGCCGCTGTGGTAGGCCGCCTCTAGGACGGTCGCCTGTCGGTCCGAGAGGCGGTCAGAAAGGTGCTTGCGAAACCCGGTGTCTGTCTCGACCGGGCGTTCCGTCTCGTGTTTCGCGCTCAGCGTCGTTCCGGGGTAGGCGCCCACGACGGTATCGACGACCTCGCGGAGGTCAGTGTCGGTCGGTAGCTCGGCCGTGATAGTCGCCTCGCCGCCTTCGGCTGTCAGGTCGCGGATACGGCCGCCGTTCTCCACGAGCGGGAGCGTGGGCGCTTCGGTGACGACGACCTCCAGGAGCGCGCCGTCGCGGTAGTCCTCGATGAGGCGGGCGTCGACGGTTGCGGGGTCGTCTGTGACGTAGGCGAGGACCGCGTCGGTCGAGGCCCCGTCGACGACGAGGTAGTACAGCAACGACCGCCCGCCGACCGGCACCACGCCCGAGAGTTCGACCCGGCACTCAAGCGTCGACGAGAGCCCGACGGTCACGGCGTCGGCGTCGGTGCTCTTAAACGTGAGCTCGGTGACCGTATCGGCGAGCAGCAGGCGCTTTCGCTCGACGGCGGACAGCGCCGCGCCGACGTGGGTTCCGAGCGCACCCAGCACCGTCCGTTCGGCGTCGCCGACGCGGGCGGTCGTCCCGACGGCCAGCACGCCCGAGACGGCGTCTTCGCGGACGAGCGGGACGAACACGACCGGACCGCTCGCCCCCTCGACCGGCCGCACGTCGCTGCCGTCTATCGCGTCGGCCGCGGTGTCCGCATGTGCCCGCCGCTGTTCGGTGACGCGTTGTTCGCCGACCCCGGCCATCGCACGCGGTGTGAGGCCGTCGCCGGTGTGTTCCGCCAGCCAGGCAAATCGGAACCCCTCGGTTCCCGCCAGCCGGTCACACACCGTCTGGGCTATCTCCTCGCCGGTCGCGGCCTCGGACAGCGCCGCGCCGACCTCGCGGGCGACGTCGATGGTCCGGCGGAGTCGGGCCGGGGTCGCGTCGTCCTCGGCGGAACCCACGGCGCGGACGACGGCCTCCCGGTCGGGTTCGTCGAGCAGGGGCGCGAGCCGGTCGAGGCGTTCCCAGCCGCCGAGCGCACAGACAACGTGGGCGGGGACGCCGTCGGCAAGGAGCCCCGCCGCGAACCGCCAGCGAAGGTCCCGTGAAGAGACGTCCGCCAGCCGCGGCTCGGTCTCGGCGGCGCGGTCTGCCACCTCGCCGACGAGCATCTGGAGGCGGCGGGCCGAGACCGACAGCAGCGGCTCGTCGTCGGCACGCCCGGCCGCGCTGGCGAACTTCCGCACGTCGTGTTCGACGCCCGGGGGCACGTAGGCCTCGCGTGTCACCCCCTCACTGTCGCGGACGGCCAGAAAGTGGTGGTCGTCGACGGTTTCGATGTCGGCCACCCGGACACGGGTCATCTCGGCCGGCCGCAGGCCGACCTCCCCTCCTAACCGCACGACGAGGTCTTCGCGGTGTGTCTCGGCGGCGCGGCGGAGTCGCTCGTACCCTCGGGCGCCCAGCACGTCGGTCCCGGCACTCATGTTTCGGATATTCACAAGCTAGCGAAATAAGTATGTAGTGCTATCTCGGCGTATCCGCCGAGAGCAAGCCTTTCACGGATACCGATTCGGCGAGCGCCAGCAGTGCTGTTTCGTCTTTCTCGATATTACCGAAACTCCGACTCAGGAGGGCGTCGCCGACCGCAGCTCCCCGAGTATCTCGGGGTTGCGCAGCGCGCTGATGTCGCCAAGCTCCTCGCCGTTGGCGACGGCTGTCAGCAGCCGGCGCATCACCTTCCCCGAGCGTGTCTTCGGGAGTTCGGGGGTGAACACCACCGCTTCGGGGACCGCGACGCTGCCGATGGCCGTCTCGACGGCCTGTTCGATGCGCCGCTGGAGGGCCGCCTCGGCAGCTGTCCCCGTCGGCGAGACGTACGCGTAGACGGCCGTCCCGGTGGTCGCGTGGTCCGCCCCGACGACGGCGGCCTCGACGACGCCCTCGACGCCCGCGATGGCCGACTCCAGTTCCATCGTGCTAAAGCGCCGCCCCGCGACGTTGATGGCGTCGTCGATTCGACCGAGCAGCGTGAGATACCCGTCGCCGTCGACCATCGCCCCGTCCTCCGGGGCGTAGCGCCACTCATCGCCGCGGGCGGCGGCTTTCCCCCACCCCTCGCCGGTACGAAGCGACTGGGGCATCCCCGGCCAGGGGCGGGTGACGACGAGTTCGCCGGCAGTGCCGGTCCCGACCGACTCGCCGACGGGGTCGACGACTGCCATCTCGATGCCGGGCAGGGGCTTTCCCGCGGCCCCCGGTTTCATCGCGTCGACGCCCGGCAGCGTCGAGAGCAGTATCGCACCCGTCTCCGTCTGCCACCAGGTGTCGACGACGGGACAGTCCCCGCCGCCGATATGCTCGCGGTACCACTGCCAGGCCGGCTCGTCGATGGGCTCGCCGACGGTCCCCAGCAGGCGGAGGCTGGAAAGGTCGTGGCTGTCGGGGTACTCCGTCCCCCACTTCATGAACGCGCGGACGGCCGTCGGCGCGGTGTAGAACACGTCGACGGCGTACTCCTCGACGATGTCCCAGAGCCGGTCTTTCTCGGGGTGGTCCGGCGTCCCGTTGTACAGCACCGTCGTCGTCCCCAGCGCCAGCGGCCCGTAGACGATGTAGGAGTGGCCGGTAATCCAGCCGATGTCGGCCGAACACCAGTAGGTGTCCTCGGGTTTGATGTCGAGGACGCTGTGGCTCGTCCAGGCGACGTGGGAGAGATACCCGCCCGTCGTGTGGTCGACGGCCTTTGGCTCCCCGGTGGTCCCGGAGGTGTAGATGCGAAAGAGCGTGTCGTTCGCGTCCCGGGGGACCGGGTCGACCGTCTCGCCGTCGTAGGTCTCCCGCAGCCGGTCGTAGTCGTGGTACCCCTCGCTGAGGTGGACGTCACGTCCGAGCCGGTCTAGCACGACCACGTCGACGTCCTTGTCGACGGCGAGACGGGCGTTGTCGGCCTTGTTCTTCTGGGCCACGGCGCTGCCCCGCCGGTAGTAGCCGTCACAGGTGACAAGCAGCGACGAGCCGGTTCGCTCCATCCGGGTCGCCAGCGCGTCCGCCGAAAAGCCCGCGAAGACGACGTTGTGAATCACACCCAGCCGGACACACGCGAGCATCACGACCGGCAGCTCGGGCACCATCGGGAGGTAGATGGTCACGACATCGTCGGCTTCGACCCCCTGTGCGCGAAGTGCGGCCGCGACCGCGTTGACCTCGCGGTACAGCTCCCGGTACGTGTAGCTGCGGGACTCGTCGACGTGACCCTCCCAGATGAGCGCGAGCTGGTTCTTGCGCTCCGGGAGGTGCCGGTCGATACAGTTGTAGGAGGCGTTCAGGGTGCCGTCGGGGAACCACTCGAAGGGCGGACCGTCGGCTCCCTGAAGCACGTCGGCGGGCGGGTCGTGCCACTCCAGCAGGTCGGCCGCCCGCCGCCAGCAGTCGGGCCACTCGCGTTCGAACCGGTCGTACACCGCCGGGTCGGCGACGTTGGCCTGCTCGACGAACCACGCCGGCGGGTCGATGGCCGGGCGGTCCTCCAGCGCTGTGGTCCGACCGGACCCGTCGCCTGTTGTCATCGTTCACACCTACGGCGGTGTGGGCATAAGCCTTGGCGCTCCCCCCGGTGTTGCCGGCCCGTCGACAGTATCAGTATCGACACTCGTGGCGGAACCTATTTGCTCCGGCCTCGATTACGAGCCCACGAGAGCGGCGCATGAGCGACACAGAGAAGAAAATCGCCGACATGCAGGGGCAGTACCTGCAGGCGGTCTCCCAGGGTCAGCGCCTCACCGACGCCGAGTGGCAAAACTGCCGCATCATCCTCACGACCGAGCGCATCGCGCTCGTCGCCGACGAGAAGCGGCAGCTGGCCCTGGCCGACATCGACCGCATCGCCGACCGGTTCGACGTGAACCAGCAAAGCGCCGGCGTCTCCGAGTATGTCGCCCTCCACGTCGGCGATACCGTCCTCCTTGTGTCGGCGTCGGACCACGATGCCTTCGAGACGGACCTCTACCGGGCGAGTCTGGACGGCGCGGTCATCCTCGTCCAGCACCCAGCGGTGAAAGGCGGCGTCGTCAAGAGCAACGAGTGGACGAAGGGGCGACTGAAGGTTTCCGACGAGGCCGTCCGCCTGGCGATGGCCGACGGGCAGGCCGTCGACATCGAGCGGACCGACATCGGCGACCTGACCGTCGAGGACAAACAGGTCTCGGGCGAGGAACGGACCGTCATCCAGGTCGAACACAGCCAGGACGACATCAGCGTCGAGACCCACCTCGCCGGCGAGGAGTTCCACGCCACCGTCCTCCGGACGATGCTCGAAGACAGCGCCGAGCAGAACCGCGCGGACCTGGACCTCTCGTCGACGGAGAAACGCGTCATCATGGCGCTGCATTCGGGCGTCTCGCCGTTCGATATCCCGAACTTCGTCGGTATCGACGTCGAGAA
>JBEQBH010000041.1:0-7630 GCA_041639955.1 Halobacteriales archaeon
GCTCACTCCGGGGAGGCAGAAGCGATCCGCTGGATGGACCGCGAGATAGACGGGCGACCGAACATCGTCACCGCGGCGCCGGCCGGCTACTACTGGACGCCCGAAGAGGGGAAAGGCGCCAGCGCCCTGTCGAGTCTGACGGGGATTCCGACGGTGGCCGGCTGGGTTCACGAGGCCCAGTACCGCAACAACAGCATCTACAACGAGCGCGTCGGCGATGTCGAGACCATCTACCGTGGCGACCCCGCCAAACAGCGGGAACTGCTACAGGAGTACGATGTTGAGTACGTCTACAACGGGCCGGCGGAACGCGCTCGCTACGGAGCTATCACGGTCAGTCAGCTCGACGGCGTGACGGAGGTCCACCGCTCGGGCGAGGTCGTCATCTACCGCGTCAATCAGAGTGCGCTGGCGGATGCGTAGCCGGGGCTCGACGGTATTTCTGGGTGCACCAGGGCGATTTCGGGACCGCCGGCCGTAGGTCGTGCGGGACCGACGGTCTTGCTGACCGCTCGAACCGGGCTCCGCGCTGGGAAGAAGTTGCGTGCGGGTCGGGGGTTTACGCTTCCGCCCGCTCGCGCAGGACGGTGACGGCCTCGGCGTCGACGTTGTCGGTGTCGAGGTGGTTCGGGATGTAGTCCTGTTTCGCGAACGTCTCCTCTTCGTCCTCGCTACCGATGGTACACCACAGCTGGACGCGGTCGGGGCCGTGCCAGTCACCCTGGCGGGCGACCGCGAACACCTCGTACTCCTGGCCGTCGTACTCGATGCGGCCGCCCTTCCGGAGGCCGGGGTCGCCACGGATGATGAGCTTCTGCATACCCCACGGTTGGCAAACGGCGTACTTAGTGACTTCGAAGGAGCCCACGCCGGCGCGCCGACCGGAGGGGCTTTACGTCGGGAAGCGAGAGTACCACCTGGACGGCACGGTCTGACAGCACCTTTCAGCCCACGTGTCCAACACGTGGGTCACCGCTGACTGACCTACCCCGTCTCTCTAATACCACTGAGCCACAGCTGTATCAACTAGGAGAGGCGGGTCGGACCGCGTGAGGGCGCCCGACCGGTGGCGGGGAGTTCCGAACCGTCGGGGTTTTAAGCGGCCATATCGAACCGACCTGTAAGGTCGATATCTATGGAGATGCCACGACGCTTCAACACGTACTGTCCGCACTGTAACGAGCACCACGAACACGAGGTCGAGAAAGTTCGGACCGGCCGACAGAACGGGATGAAGTGGATTGACCGCCAGCGAGAGCGCAACTCCGGTATCGGGAACGACGGGAAGTTCTCGAAGGTCCCTGGCGGGGACAAACCCACGAAGAAGACGGACCTGAAGTACCGCTGTTCCGAGTGTGGGAGCGCCCACCTCCGAGAGGGATGGCGAGCCGGCCGACTGGAGTTCCAGGAGTAACTATGGCAGGTAGTTTCGTCACCGTCGCCTGTCCGGACTGCGAGAACGAACAGACTCTCTTCGAGAAGGCCGCGAGCGAGGTCGCCTGCGCAGTGTGTGGCCACACGCTCGCCCGCCCTACCGGCGGCAAGGCCGACATCGAGGGCGAAGTGACCGCCGTCGTCGAGGCCCGGTAACATGAAATACAGCGGGTGGCCGGAACCGAGCGAACTCGTCGTCGGCAAGGTCGACGAAATCGAGGACTTCGGTGTCTTCGTCGACCTGGCGGAGTACGAGGGCAAGCGCGGCCTCTGTCACATCTCCGAGGTCGCGAGCGGCTGGATAAAGAACGTCCGCGACCACGTCAACACCGGCCAGACGGTCGTCGCAAAGGTGCTTGACGTCGACGAGGACGCCCAGCAGATTGACCTCTCCATCAAGGACGTCAACGACCACCAGCGCCAGGAGAAGATACAGGAGTGGAAAAACGAGCAGAAGGCCGACAACTGGATGGAGCTGGCCTTCGGCGAGGACATCGCCGACGAGGAGTACAGCGCCATCGCCAACGCCTTCCTCTCGGAGTTTGGCTCCCTGTACGACGGCTTCGAGGCCGCCGCCATCCACGGCGAGGCGGCGCTGGAAGACACTGACCTCGACGCCGACGAGGTCGAGGCAATCGTCGAGACGGCCCGTTCGAACGTCTCGGTCCCCTACGTCAACGTCACGGGCTACGTCGACCTGACCTGTCCCGACAGCGAGGGCGTCGACATCATCAAAGAGGCGCTGAAAGCCGCCGAGGGGAACGGCGAAGTGCCCGAGGAGATACAGCTCGAGGTTACCTACGTCGGCTCGCCCGAGTACCGCATCCAGGTGCAGGCACCCGACTACAAGACCGCAGAGGGCGCGCTCGAAGAGAGCGCCGCCCGCGCCCGCAAGGTCGTCGAGGCCGAGGGCGGCAGCGCCGAGTTCCACCGGGACCGCGACGAAGACGACGAATGAAGTCGGACATCCGGGTGTGTTCGGCCTGGCGGACCGAACACGACCGCCCGGTGTACACCCTTTCTCCGACGTGCCCCGACTGTGGCGCCGAGGCGATAAACACCGCCCCGGCCCCCTTCGACCCGGCAGACCCCCACGGCGAGTATCGACGTTCTCTTAAGCGCCGGAGCCGGGAATAGGGGGTATGGACGAATTCGATATCGAGGTACTCGCGGACCCGACGCTCGACGAGCCGGTGCTGGTTGAGGGGCTGCCCGGCGTGGGCCACGTCGGCAAGCTCGCCGCCGAGCACCTGCTCGAAGAGCTCGACAGCGAGCTCGTCCGGCGGGTGTACTCGACGCATTTCCCCCCGCAGGTCAGCGTCGAGGACGGGCGAACCCAGCTGGCGTCGGCCGAGTTCCACGCCGTCACCCCCGAGGACGGGCGGGACATGCTCGTGCTCACCGGCGACCACCAGGCCCAGGACAACGAGGGCCACTACGGCCTCACGACGGCGTTTCTCGACATCGGCGACGAGTTCGGCGTCGAAGAAGTGTACGCCCTTGGTGGGGTCCCGACGGGCGAACTCATCGAGGAGTACGACGTGCTCGGCGCGACGACGACCGACGACTTCGGGGACCGCCTCGAAGCGGCCGGTGTCGAGTTCCGCGAGGACGAGCCCGCAGGCGGTATCGTCGGTGTCTCCGGGCTCCTGTTGGGGCTGAGCAAGCGCCGTGACCGCCCGGCCGCGTGTCTGATGGGCGAGACCTCCGGCTACCTGGTCGACCCCAAGAGCGCACAGGCGGTCCTCGAGATTCTCCAGGAGGTCGTCGGCTTTGAGGTCCCCTTCGACCCGCTCGAAGAGCGCGCCGACGAGATGGAGGAGGTCGTGCGAAAGATTCAGCAGATGGAAGAACAGAACGCCCCCTCCCCAGCCGACGAGGACCTCCGATACATCGGGTGAGCGGGTCCGCTGAAAGCGGACGATTCTTAGGCCACCGCGCCTAATGGTGGCCTGTGCAGGCAGATCCGGGCGGCGTACCGGCGTGGCTGGTGTTCGGACTGCTACTTGGGGTAGCCGGCAGTCTGGTGGTCGTCGTGCTCTTTCTCGTCGCCGGCAGGCTCTTTCCCGCGAAGCGACGGGCCCGCGGGGTTCGCGAGGGCGGCGAGGAGCGCCGGCGCGCCGAGATACGCGAGTACCTGACGGCTATCGACGAGTCCTTCGCCGAGAACCACCCGGTCGCCGGCCGGGACGTCGCCTTCTATCTTCCGGACCGCGGCGTCGCCATCACGTTCGACGCGCGGGCGTTCTACCGCATCGAGCGCTCGCCGACGGTCCCGGTGCTGGTCGAACACGAACTGCCGGGTGCCGCCCTTGGTCGGCGGCTCCCCTTCGAGACGCCCGACGTCTCTGTCGGCTCCGAGCCCGAACCGGAACCGGGGTCCCCGGTCGACCCCACGCGAAAGGCCTTCGCCGAGCTGGGGCTGCGGGAGACGGCGACCGTCGACGAGGTGAAATCCGCCTATCGGGCCCGCGTCAAACAGGTCCACCCGGACCACGGCGGCGACGAGGAGGAGTTCAAACGCGTCCGGGAGGCCTATACGCTCGCGAAACAGCACGCGAGCTGAAACAGCGTCTCCCTCGCCGGGACAATCTGTTGCGGGAGAGTCAAACCGCTACCGACGGCTCACATCCCCTGGCTCATCAGATGGGACCGCAGGAGGTCGGCCTCCTTGCTGCCGGCGACGGGGTTGACGAGGACGACTTCGTCGTCGGCGTCGAAGGCACCCCGGTCGGCCAGCGCCCGGACGCCGGCGATTGCGGTGCCGCCGGTCGCGCCGACTTCGGGGCCCATCTCGCAGCCGTCGACGGCCGCCTGTAGAATCTCCTTGTCGGGGACGGCGACGCCGCCGCCGTCGCTCGCGCCGATAGCGTCGATGGCGGCGGCGCCGGCCGCGGGGTCGGGAATCTCCAGCGGACCGACGATGGTGTCGGGATGCTCGACCGGGACTGGCTCGATTTCGCCGTCGGCGGCCGCTGTGGCGATTGGTGCGCAGGCCTCGGGTTGGGCGGCGTAGATTCTCGGGACGGTGTCGGCGAGTCCCGCGTCGACGGCGAGGGCGAACCCGCGCTGGAGTCCCACGACCGTCTCGCCGTGGCCGGTCGGATGGACGACCGCATCGGGGGCGCTATCACGGTCGGCGAGCAACTCCAGGGCGAGGGTCGTGGCGCCGGCGATACGGAACGGGTGGCCCGGCGCGACCGAGGTGATGGGTTCGTCGCCCTCCCCGAAGGCCTCGACGGCGTCCTCGTACCGTCCCTCGACGACGTACATGTCGCCGCCGTGGACGTTCACCATCGCCTTGTTGAGGAACGGACACCGCGAGGGCACGACGCCCTTCGACTCGATACCGGCGCGGGCGGCGTAGGCCGCCGCCGACTGGGCCCCGTTGCCCGGTGAGGGCGTCCCGACCCGCTCCGCACCGTCCGCGACGGCGGCTGAGACGGCCGGCGAGAGCTTCCGGTCGGCGAGCGACCCCGTGGGGTTTCGCCCTTCGTCTTTGACTGTGACGCCATCGACGCCGAGTTCGTCGGCCAGCGCCGGGACGGCCACGAGCGGTGTCGCCCCCTCGTCGATGCTGACGGTCGTCTCGGTCGGGAACGGACGGGAGTCGGCGGGCCCATCGACCGCGTCAGCGTCGAAGTCGACGACGAGGACGCCCCCGCAGTCGGGACAGCGCTCGACGCCCGGGTCGACTAATTCGTCACACGCCGTACAGGAGAGACCACGAACCGCCGCTGTCGTCTGCATAGCTCCAACTCGGGCTGGCTCCCACAAGTGTCGTGCGGTATATTCCAGCACGCTCTTGGCCCGCGCGTCCGAACTGCCGGCCATGACAGACGCCGTGGTCGTCGGTGGCGGCCTCGCGGGGCTCGTCGCGGCCCGCCACCTCGCCGAGTCGGGACTGGACGTGACGCTGCTGGAAGCGAGCGACGGCGTCGGTGGGCGCGTCCGGACAGCCCACGAGGAGGGATACACCTTCGACCGGGGCTTTCAGGTGCTTTTCTCGGCGTACCCGGCGGTCAAGCGCGAACTCGACGTCGAAGCTCTCTCGCCGCGGCCGTTCACGCCGGGGGCGACAATCGCCCGTCCGAACCACCGCTCGGTGCTGTCGGACCCGCTTCGCAACCCGACGGCGGCCCCACAGACCGTGTTTAACCGCGATATCCGCCTCGCTGACAAGCTCCGCGTGTTCAAACTCCAGCGCAAACTCGCCGGCAAGGACCCTGAGACGCTGCTCGACGGCGAGGAGCAGTCGATACGGGACTACCTGGCCGAGCACGGGTTCTCGAAGCGGTTCGTCGAGCGCTTTGCCGCCCCCTTCTACGGCGGCATCACGCTCGACCGGTCGCTCTCGACGGACAGCGCCGTCTTCGAGTACACTTACAAGATGCTCTCGGAGGGCGAGATATTCGTCCCCGCCCGCGGGATGCAGGCCATGCCCGAACAGCTCGCCGACCGGGCCGCGACGGCGGGTGCGACAATCGAGACGGGACAGGCCGTCGAGGCCGTCGACGCGGCGGCCGGGCAGGCGGGGGTGACCGTCGAGACGGCTGGCGAGACAGTCACGGCCGAGTCGTGTGTCGTCGCGACGGACCCCGCGACGGCCGCCGACCTGACCGGTATCGACGCTATCCCGACGGAGACGCTTGGCTGTGTCACCCAGTACTTCTCGCTGCCGACGAGTAAGGCCCCGAGCACGGGCAAACGCATCGTGCTCAACGCGGCCGACGACCGGCCAAACACCGTCGCGCCGCTGTCGGCGGTCGCTCCGGAGTACGCTCCCGAGGGGATGGAGCTGTACAGCGCCACCTTCCTCGGGGCACAGGATGCCGACGACGAGGACCTCGCGGCCGACGTGTACGACGCGCTCGCCTCGTGGTACCCGTCGGCCGGCTTCGACGCGCTGGAGCTCCTGCGAACCGACCGCGTCCCGCTGGCGCAGTTCGCCCAGCCGCCCGGCTTCCGCGACTCGGTCCCGGACCCCGACGCGCCAGCGGGCCCGGTCGCCCTGGCCGGCGACTACACCCGCTGGTCCTCGATACAGGGCGCTCTGGAGAGCGGGCGCGTGGCCGCGGCGCTGTGTCAGTGATACGTCCGCGGAACCCGTGTCGCCCGAACCCGGCCTGAGGACCGGGCGCCGGCCCGCCGTCGGCGGTTAGACGGCCTCGGGCCCCCGCTCGCCGGTCCGTATTCGCACCGCGTCCTCGACGGGGACGACGAAGACGCGCCCGTCGCCCGGGTTGCCGGTCTCCGCCGCCCCGGCGATGGCCTCGGTCACGGTCTCAGCCGGGATGTCCGCGACGACACACTCCAGTTTCACCTTGTCGATGAGATCGATGGTGTACTCCTCGCCGCGCCACTGCTCTGTCTTGACCGATTCGGAGCCCCGTCCGGAGACGTTGGTGACCGTGAGCGATGAGGCGTCGACCTCGGCCAGGGCCTGCTTTGTGGCACCGAGCTTGTCGGGACGGATTATCGCGACCACCATCTGTATCTCCGACTCAGCCATCGCTCGGACCCCCATTGTGGCTGCCGTCAGCGCCCACTGCTGGTCCGGCCCGCCGGCGACAGGCCGAGGTATCCGCTGTGGCGGCTTGGCCCCCGACATCGTGAGGTTGGCGCGCCCTCTCAGCCGAAACTGACTGAACGTATTTCTGCACTCCAATTAGGCTCATACTCATGGACCTTCTCCTCTGCTGGATAGATGGAACTAATGCTAATCAAACCTACCCTTATACGCATATCCAGTCCTTGAACGTCACGGGGGACGCTGTCTCGGTATGCCTCAGGTAGAACGTTCAGCGGTTCCAGAAGCGTTCTCCGGTGGGACTACCGTACCGACCGGGACAGTTCACGCGGCGTGGTCGCCGTCACCGTGGTCGTCGTCGAGCAGCACGTCCGAGACGTACTTGATGGTCGCGAAGTACAGCAACACCATACAGACGAGTGTCGTCGCGATGAGTGCGAGTGCCGGTCCTGTCTGAATCATGTTCGCTGTTCTCCTGCGGTAGCCCAAATACTTACCGAACCTGCCACAGGTCCCGGCCCGAGGAGTGCCGGTCGGGTACCGACGCGGCGCTCGATGCTGTCGAAGACCTGTCATCCACGTCACCACGGGCGACAGCCCGATGGGCTGGAGACCGCTACAACATCTGCCGAAACTCCCCCAGCGGCGGGAACGCTCGGCTCTCCC
>JBEQBH010000042.1:0-7614 GCA_041639955.1 Halobacteriales archaeon
CTCCAGCGCGTCGGGCGTCCGGCGGAGTATCTCCTCCAAGTCCCCCCGAAGCATCGGCTCGCCCCCGGTGAACTTGACGGCCTCGACGTCGAACTCCCGGGCGACTTCGAGGAAGCGAACCACGTCGCCGGTCGCCATCTCGTGGTCCCGGGCGTCCATCGGCCCGCGCGTGTCCCCCAGCCCCTCGTTGTGACAGTAGACACAGTCGAAGTTACACCGGTCGGTCAGCGAGACACGGACCTGCGACACCTCCCGCCCGTGGTCGTCCTCTAACACACCGAACCGTACCGCTCCCAGCGGCATAAAACGACACAACGGTATCAAACCCGTTCCACCTGAATCGCGCCGGTCGATTCCTCGCTGCTCGCGGCGACGCCGCTCGCCTGTTCGGAGCCGTCTCACTTCGTTCGACGGCGGGCTGCTCCACGGTTCACTTCGCTCACCGTTCCGCTTCGAGGAGTCTCCGGTCGATTCCTCGCTTCCCACGTCACAATCCTTATCGCACCTCCACGGCCTACCGGACGTATGAACGAGGACGCGGTCCGCGAGCGGCTCCGGGACGTCGAGGACCCGGACCTGGGCGAGGATATCGTGGCGCTGGGACTGGTAAACAGCATCGAGATAGACGACGAGGAGATACGCATCGACCTCGCGCTCGGCGCGCCATACTCGCCGACGGAGACGGGGATGGCCAACGCCGTCCGCGAGGCGCTTTCGGACTTCGACCGGCGAGTCGACCTCTCGGCGAGCATCGACCGTCCCGTCAGCGAGGAAGAGGACCCGCTCCCAAACGTCAAGAACGTCATCGCCGTCGCCTCCGGGAAAGGCGGCGTCGGCAAGTCGACCGTCGCCGTCAACCTCGCCGCCGGTCTCTCACGACTTGGCGCCCGCGTCGGCCTCTTCGACGCCGACGTCTACGGGCCGAACGTCCCCCGGATGTTAGACGCCGACGAGTCCCCACAGGCCACCGAAGAGGATGAGATAATCCCCGTCGAGAAGTACGGGATGAAGCTGATGAGCATGGACTTCCTCGTCGGCAAGGACGACCCCGTCATCTTCCGCGGGCCGATGGTCGACAACGTCCTCACCCAGCTGTGGTCTGACGTGCTGTGGGGCACCCTCGACTACATGATCGTGGACCTGCCACCGGGTACCGGCGACACCCAGCTGACGATGCTCCAGCGGGTCCCCGTCTCGGGAGCCGTCATCGTCACCACGCCACAGGAGGTGGCGCTCGACGACGCACGCAAGGGGTTGCGGATGTTCGGCCGCCACGAGACGCCGGTGCTCGGCATCGTCGAGAACATGTCCACGTTCGTCTGTCCCGACTGTGGCGGCAGTCACGACATCTTCGGCAGCGGCGGCGGTCACGACTTCGCCGACGAGACCGACATGCCGTTCCTCGGCGAAGTGCCACTGGACCCCGCGGTCCGCGAGGGCGGCGACAGCGGCGAACCGCTCGTGCTCGACGACGAGAACGCGACCGGCGACGCGTTCCGCGAGATAGCCGCAAACACCGCCAATATGCAGGGTATCATCCACCGCAAGCGCCAGTCCGACAGCCGGACTCGCGGTGAGACGGAACAGGCGGGCAGAGCCGACGGCGAGGAGCAGCCCGAACAGTAGCCGTCGCTACGGTGGTTCAGAGCACAGCAGAGAGAAGACCGGATTACGCTTCGACCGGGCGGTTGTACTTGCGCGTGACGTAGCCGGCGATGCGGTTGCGCACGCCCTTGGACTCGATGTTGGTGACCTCGGTGACGACCTCCTTGTTGTGCTCGAAGTCGGCGCCGAAGGCGTCGGGGTACTTCTCCATGATGAGTCGCCCTGTCTTCTTGACGTAGGCGGGTTTGATTGCCATGCGCCAATGTTGCCTGCTTGCCTTCAAAAAGGGTTCGACTTCCCGACCGGGCGCGAACGTTTATCACCCAAAGCGGGACCAGACCGCCCGTGACCTGACCGTAGCGGTGGCGTGTCACGCGGTTGTGCGACACAGCACGCCACCGTGTGGCGTCCCAGCCACCGAGCCCGTGTGTCGCCTGCTCGCTACCACTCGGCGTCGACCAGCTCCCGCACACGCTCGAAAGCGGCACGCTCGCGCTCGCTCCCGGCCGTCTCGACGACGGACTCGAAGTACCGAAGCCGGTCAAGCATCGCGTCACGGTCGTAGGCCGGGACGTCCAGCCGCGAGGCGGCGACGGTCGCCTCGACGACAGCGGCGTGCCCGCGGTTCGTCGTCGGGACGACGCGGCGCTCGACAGCGGACTCCTCGGGGACGATTTCCCACTCGACCCACTGGGTACCGCCGTCCTCGCCGTCTGCCAGTCGCTCGACGCTGACTCGTACCCACGCGTCCGCGCTCGACAACACCGGCTCCCCCTCCTCGCGGACCGACAGTGCCGCCTCGGCGAAATCCACCGGGTCCCGCGTGAACTGGACGTACCCCTCGCCGCGCTCACGGAAATTCCGCCACGTGCGGGTTCGGCCCCAGGTCGTCGCGGTGACGTGTCCGCCGTCCTCGGGTTCGTGCAGTCCCAGTGCTGCGACGTTCCACAGCTCGTTCGGCCCGAGCGTCGTGACGATTGACTCGGTGACGCCGGCGAGGTCGACGGGCCACTCGGCGGCCATCAGACGACCAACCCCCGTTCGAGCGCGACAAACAGCGCGCCGACGACCAGGTCTGCCGTCGTCCCCGGGTTGATGTCGCGTGCGACCAGCTCCTCGGCCAGTTCCGCCGCGTCTTCCTCGCCGTCGAGTACGGCCTGTGCCCGGCGCTGTGCCTCGGCTGCAGCGTCGGGTCCGTTACGCGTCACGACGAATGTGTCGACCTCCTCGGCCAGCAACTCGACGAACGCCCGCGAGGCCCGGTCGGGGACCGGCCCGTCGTCGGCCAGTATCGCCTCGGCGGTCTCGAAGACCCGGGTGAACTCGCCGGCCCACTCCGCGGCGACACCGTCCACGTCGGCGCTCCGGGACATGACGTCGAACAGCGTGAGTCCTCGCTCCTCTATGGTCGGAACCGCCCCGCTCCCGCGGCGCACGTCCAGTGGCTCCATTCCCTCTGGCGGGTCGTCGACGGCCACGTCGACGTGCTCGAAGGCGCGATAGAAGTCGGCAGCGTCGGCAACAGTCGTGTCGCGGACCACAGTATCTGCGCCCGCGGGCGTCAGGTCGCTACCGCTGGCGGCGGCGACCAGCGGCGCGAGCAAGAGCAGGGCGCCAAACTGTGTGTTGCCGGCCGACTGGTCGGCCATCCCGGCGACAGCCCGCTCGAACGCTCGCCCCACCGGTTCGCCGGCGGCCGCGCGTTCGAGCCCCGGCCGTGCCCCGACGGCGCCGGCCATGAAGTGTTCGAGCCGGAGGTCATCGAAGTCCCGTTCCCGGTCGACGTTCCCGGGTTTCGGCGTTCCGATGACCTCAAGCAGCAGGGCCAGCTCGGCGTTCTGTGCCGTCGTCCGGTCACTCATCGCGTGGCCCCCTGTGTGACCCAGTCGTCGGCCGTCTCGTGGACCGCGTCTAGCACCTCGGGGTCGTCGCTCGACCGGCCGACACTCACGGCGTCGGCGCCGTACTCGAAGTACTCAGCGGCCGTCGCCCGGCCGCGGACGCCGTTGTTGGCAATCACGAACAGGTCGGTCTCGTCGGCGATGTCGGCGACGATGAACTCTGAATCCATCGCGTCGACGTGGATGGCGTCGGCCCCGGCGTCCTCGATACGACTGGCCAGCTCCGGCAGGTCGACGCCGTCGACCTCGGCCCGGATCTTCACTGAGACGGCAGCGCCGGTGCCGGCGGCGGTCCGGATCTGTCGGGCGAGCGCGTCGGGGTCCCGTAGCAGCGACTCGCCGGCGCCGGCGCGACACATCTCCGTTTGCCGGCAGTGGGCGTTCAGTTCCAAGATGGAGTCGTAGTCACGACAGACCTCGGCTGCACGCTCGATGGGCGCGTGTGTGGCGCTTCGAACGTTGAACGCCCCCCGGAGCGGCACGTCCGCGAGCACGTCGAGTTGGGCATCGATGAACGCAGTCGGGTCCTCGGGCAGGAACTCAGAGCGGTCCCGGTCGGTCATGGCCCGGGCGGCTTCGCGCGTGGGGCCGTCCAGCGCGATACCACCCAAGAACGCACAGCCGACGTGGTCGGCGGCGGCCCGCGCCCAGTCGGCGTCGGCCTCGCCGCTGAGACTCGCCAGCGCGACACGCGGGCTGAACATCAGGCCACCTCCGCGAGCGCGTCGGCCACGGCCCGGGCGACACGGGCGGAATCGTCCTCGGTGTCCATCGTCGTGTCGGTCCGGACGACTGGCCGGTCGAGCTCGGTCCCGTCGTCGCTGTCGAGGACGAACGCGTCTGCGAATGGGTATGCCTCGGCGACCCCGGCCGTGCTCGGCTCCCGGCCGACGCCGGCCATGAGGTCGGCAGCCGGGCCGGAGAACACCTGGTCCTCGATGAAGGGGGAGACGGCGACGACGGGGGTATCGCCCAGCGCTTCGCGGATGCCGTCGACGGCGAGCATCGGTCCCAGTGACGTGACGGGGTTCGACGGCCCGACGACGACGGGGTCGTCGAGCGTTCGCAGGACGGCGTCGGTCGCCGTGGCCCGGTCACCGCCCTGGAAGGTGACGTCCTCGACGGGCGGTTCGCCGTTCCGGCCGACCCACCACTCCTGGAAATGCATCGGCCCGTCCGACGTGTGAATCATCGTCGCGACGGGGTCGTCGCTCATCGGCAGCAGTTCGCGGTCGAGTCCGAACGCGTCGGCCAGCCGCCGGGTCACCGCAGTCAACGAGTGGCCGGTATCCAGCAGCGAGGTCCGCGTGATGTGGACCGCCCGGTCCCGGTCCCCGATGTGCATGAACTCGGCGACGCCGGAGAAGCGCCGGTGACGGGCGATATCCCGACCGGTGGTCTGGGCCGCCTCCGGGAGGTACTGTGGCCCCGTCGGGAGGTCGGCTGCCGCCGCTAACCGGCCGAGTTCGTCGTGTGTCGCCGCGGTGTCGTCCGCGATTCCCCACCACGTCTCCCGGTCGAGTTCGCCGCTATCGAGAAAGAGCATCGTGTCGAGGTCGGGACAGACGAGGTGACCGCCCAGCTCGATATCGTCGCCGGTGTTGGCGACGACCGGGGTCCGTTCGGGGGCGAACACGTCGCCGGCACCGGAGAGCAACTTCGGCGTCCCGGTCCCGCCGGCGAGGAACGTAACCATACGCCGAGGTAGGGGAGACGGACGGTATAAACGTGACCCTGCGGCCCCGGCGTCGTATCAGCCGTCTGAGAATCACTGCTGAGAACTGCGCGGATAGACTCAAGACCGTCGGCCCTGACCGTTGACCCGTTGGGGTCATTCCACCGTGAACGCACACCGATTCGCACCGGCGGCCCCGGACGAAACGTTCGTCTTCGGGGCCTGTACGCCCGGCTGGCACTCGGCCGCCAGCCACGACGACGCCATCGATGACTGGGTCGAGTTCATGCGAGCGGAGGGCATCGAGCGGGTCTGCTGTCTGCTGACTGGCTGCCAGCTCGACGACTGTGGCGCCATCCTCGACCACTACGCTGACGCCTTCGGCGAGGCGAACGTCCTGCACGCGCCGGTCCGGGACCACCACCTGGTGCCCGAGTCGGTACTGGTCGAGGAGATACTCCCGTTCCTGTCGGAGAGCCGAGAGCGGGAACAGCCGGTCGTCGTCCACTGTCTGGCCGGTATCGGCCGAACCGGGCAAGCGCTTGCCGCGTGGCTGGTCTACAATCGGGATTACGGCCCCGAGCGAGCAATCGAGACGGTACAGGAACAGGGCCGGGACCCGACGGACGCCGTCAACGCGGGTAACGGGACGAGGGAGGAGCTGCTGGCGTTGCTGGGTACCGTCGCGCGCCTGTAGCCGGTGGGTCGGGAGTACTGTTTTGCCCGGTGGCGGCCAACGGCTCGTATGACCACTATCAAGGATAGCGTCCACGACCACATCGCGGTCGAGGGCGTCGCCGCCGACTTACTGGAGACCCCGCCCGTCCAGCGGCTCCGGCGGGTCAAACAGCTTGGAACGGTGACGATGGTCTACCCCTCCGCCAATCACACGCGATTCGAACACTCGCTCGGTGTGTATCACCTGGCCGACCGGGCGCTCTCCCACCTCGGCATCGAGGGGCGACAGGCCGAGCGGGTGAGGGCGGCAGCCCTGCTGCACGACGTTGGTCACTCGCCGTACAGTCACAACATCGAGGAAATCGTCTACCGGAAGACCGGGAAGTACCACGACGACGTGGCCGGACTGCTCGACACCGGCGAGGTGGCGCGCGTCCTCACGGACCACGGCCTCTCGCCGTCGAAGGTAGCGGGGCTGGTCGGCGGCGAGGGGGAGCTCGGACAGCTCGTATCGGGCGAACTGGACGTCGACCGGATGGACTACCTGGTCCGGGACGCCCACCACACCGGCGTCCCCTACGGTACCATTGACCACGAGCGGCTGGTCCGGGAGCTTCGGTTCGTCGACGGCGACCTGGTGTTAGACGAGGGGAACGTCCAGACGGCCGAGTCGCTGCTGCTCGCGCGGGCGCTGATGAACCCGACCGTCTACGCCCACCCCGTCGCTCGCATCGCGAAGTCGATGCTGCGACGGGGGACAGAGCGGCTGCTTCGGGAGACCGGCGTGACCGCCACAGAGCTACGCCGGTGGGACGACTGCGACCTGCTGGTCAGGCTGCGCAACAGCGAGGCGACCGAGGAGTACGCCCGGCGACTGAGCGAGCGCGACCTGTTCAAACGGGCGGTGTGGGCCGAACGTCAGGCCGTCCCGGACGAGCTGCTGTCGGCGGACCACGACACGGTCCGCGGACTGGAGCGGGATATCGCCGACGCCGCGAGCGTCACGCCGGCGGCCGTCGTTCTGGACGTCCCCGCCGCCCCCTCGATGACCGAATCGTCCAGCCGCGTACTCGTCAACGGGGAGATACGCCGGCTGGGCGAGCAGTCGACGCTGGTCAACGCTATCCGGGCCGCGGGGACGGACCAGTGGCGACTGGGGGTGTACGCGCCGGCGGACGACAGCGAGCGCGTCGGGGAGGCCGCCGTCCGTGAACTCGGACTGGACCTCGATGGGACGCGCATCCGGGACGTACGGCGGGGCATCCATGCCACCCTCGATGAGTTTAACTGAGCCACGCGGGGAGATACGGGCATGATTATCGAGGGGACCGTCCTCCGCGGGCGCGAGTTCGAGCCGGTCGAGGGCCGTGTCGTCGTTGAGGACGGGGAGATAACGGCTGTCGAGGAGGCCGAAGTCGACAGCGACGCCATCGTCTGTCCGGCCTTCGTCAACGCCCACACCCACATCGGAGACTCCATCGCGAAGGAGGCCGGCGAGGGCCTCACGCTGGAGGAGCTTGTCGCCCCGCCCGACGGGCTGAAACACCGCCTCCTCAGGCAGGCCGACCGCGAGGAACTGGTCGCGGCGATGGCCCGGTCGCTGTCCTACATGGAGAGCTCCGGTACCGGCGCGTTCGTGGAGTTCCGCGAGGGCGGCGTCGACGGCGTGGACGCCATCAGGGAGGCGCTCTCGGGGTCAGACTTACAGAGTGTCGTCCTCGGTCGCGAGACGGTCGAAGCGGTGGAGGTCGGCGA
>JBEQBH010000043.1:0-7481 GCA_041639955.1 Halobacteriales archaeon
ACTCGACCGCAGAACCTCCCTGATTCAATAATGTTTTAGGCGTCGCATTTGGAGAGACTGGTATGACTTTGCACGCCAGAGAGATAAACCAAGACGTACGTGAGCTTGGTGAGCTCCTGGGCGACGTTCTCGAGGCGCAATCTTCGACTGAAGCGTTCGAAATCGTCGAACGGACGCGAAAGGCCTCTATCGAGTACCGGCGCGGGGACGCCGAGACCCGCGAGGAAGTCGGTCGCACCCTCGACCGCCTCGACCCCGAGATGCAGGACATCGTCGCCCGGGCGTTTACCACCTACTTCGAGCTCATCAACCTCGCCGAGGAGCGCGAGCGAGTGCGGGAGACCAGGGAGGGGAGCCAGGAGGGTATCCTTGCCGACAGCGTCGAGGAAGCGGTCGACATCCTAGACGACCGCGGCGCCGACCCGGAGGAGCTAGAGCGGGTGCTCGAAGACGTGCTCATCGAGCCGACCTTCACCGCCCACCCGACCGAGGCCCGCCGGAAGACCGTGAAGGCGAAGCTCCGGGCGGTCGCCCAGGACCTGGAGCTGCTGGACGAGGTCCGGCTGACCGACCGGGAGGAGGAACGGGTCGAGCGCGACCTCTCCGCCGAGGTGACGAGCCTCTGGCAGACCCCCCAGGTCCGCGAGCGACGCCCCGAGGTGACCGACGAGGCGCTGAACGTCCAGTGGTACCTCGAAAACGTCCTCTTCGAGGTCATCGACGAGGTGTACGACGAGCTGGAACGGGCCATCGAGGACCGGTACGACGAGGACATCGACGTCCCCAAGCTCTACGAGTTCCGCTCGTGGGCCGGGTCGGACCGCGACGGGAACCCGTTCGTGACGCCCGAGGTCACCGAGGAGACCCTGGAGCGACAGCGCGACACCATCCTGCCGCTGTACCGCAACAAACTCAAAGAGCTCTCGGGTGTCCTCTCGCAGGACGCCTCGAACATCACGACCGACGCCACCTTCGACGAGCGACTGAGCAAGCACAAGGAGCGACTGCCCGGCGTCGCCAGCGAGGCCGAAGAGCGCTATCCCGACGAGCCCTACCGCCAGAAGCTCAAGCTGATGCGCGAGTCGGTGCTGCGGGTCAGCGACGTGCGACAGGGCGGCTACGAGAGCCCCGAGGAGCTGTTGACGGACCTTCGAGCCATCGCCGAAAGCCTCCGGGAGAACGACGCCGAGGTCATCGCCGAATCCCACGTCGACCCGCTGGTCCGAAAGGTCGACACCTTCGGCTTCTCGCTTGCGGGGCTTGACCTCCGCGACCACCGGAAGATGCACACGGACGCCATCGCCGAGGCGATGGACCGACAGGGTATCGACTACGCCGGGATGGACGAGGACGAACGCGTCGAGTTCCTCACCGAGGCTATCCTCCAGGACGGCCCGGTCATCGACATGGAGGACGCGACCGGCCTCTCCGACGATTCGACCCGCGTACTCCGCCGATTCCGAAAAACGGCCGACTGGCAAAACGAGTTCGGCGTCGACGCCATCGACACCTACGCCATCTCCTGGTGTGAGGAGCCAAGCCACGTGCTTGAGGTCCTGTTCCTCGCCGACCAGGTCGGCATCGTCGACCTGCCCGGCTACTGCGGGCTGGATATCGTCCCGCTGCTGGAATCGGAGTACGCGCTCTCGGGCGCGCGACGCATCATGGGCACGCTCTTCGAGAACGAGGCCTACCAGATGGCCCTGGACGCCCGCGCCGGCATCCAGGAGATAATGCTCGGGTACTCCGACTCCAACAAGGAGAACGGCTTCCTGGCCGCGAACTGGTCGCTGTACAACAACCAGAAGCGGCTGGCGGAGATTACCGACGACTTCGACGTCGATATGCGGCTGTTCCACGGTCGCGGTGGCTCTATCTCCCGCGGCGGTGGGCCGATGAACGACGCGATGCTCGCGCTGCCAAACGAGACCGTCACCGGCCAGATAAAGTTCACCGAGCAGGGCGAGGCCATCGCTGAGAAGTACGCTAATCACGACATCGCCGAGCGCAACCTGGAGCAGATGCTCAACGCGCAGGTCCGGGCCCGCCACAACGCGATGGAAGACCCCGTCGAGGAGATTCCCGAGGCGTGGCGCGAGGCCATGGAGACGGCCGCTCCCGCCGCCCGCGAGGAGTACCAGGACCTCTTGGAGACCGACGGCTTCGTCGACTACTTCGAGCAGGCCACACCCATCACGGTCATCGAGAACCTCAACATGGGCTCGCGACCGGCCTCCCGCAGCGAGGACCGCAGCGTCGACGACCTCCGGGCCATCCCGTGGGTGTTCTCCTGGACCCAGGCCCGCTGTATCATCCCCGGCTGGTACTCCATCGCCACCGGGCTGAACGCCTACCTCGAGGACGGCGGCGACATCGAGACGCTCCAGGAGATGTACGAGGAGTGGCCGTTCTTCCGGACGAAAATCGACAACGCCTCGCTCGCGCTCGCCCGCACCGACTTCGACATCGCCGAGGAGTACGCCGCCCTCGCCGACGACGACCTCCGCGAGCGCATCTTCCCGCGGCTCAAAGAGGAGTACGACGAGACCGTCGACCTCGTCCTCGAGATCACCAAGCGCGACGGCCTGCTCTCCCGGGAGTGGCTAGAGGAGAACCTCGAACGCCGCAACCCCTACGTCGACCCGCTGAACCTGCTGCAGGTCCGACTGCTCGCCCAGTCCCATCTCACGGAGACCGAGAAACGGACCCTGCGGCTTACGGTGCAGGGCATCGCCGCCGGGATGAAAAACACCGGGTGACCGTTCGGACACATCTGTGCAGTAGTCGCTGTTTTTGCCAAAGGACTTAGGCTCCGGTGGGGAACATACCTGACATGGCACTCGAAACCGTGCTCCTCGCAGTCGGACCCAACGACGCGAACAGAACCGAAGAACTCGCGAACACCGTCATCGACATCGCGGGTCCGGCCGGAGCCGACGTGGTCGCCGCGCACGTCTTTACTGACGACGAGTACGAGAACGTCGTCGACCGGCTGGAGTTCTCCGCCGTCGCGGAGGCC
Source organism: Halobacteriales archaeon (assembly GCA_041639955.1). Taxonomy (GTDB): domain Archaea; phylum Halobacteriota; class Halobacteria; order Halobacteriales; family Haloarculaceae; genus Haloarcula. The sequence continues at coordinate 3,020 of JBEQBH010000043.1, forward strand.
GACCCCGACGAGGTCGCCGACCGACACACGACTATCCGAGAGCTCCGCGAACTCCTGACCGAGGCCGATATCCCGACAAGCGTCCAGGGGTCGGTCGGCGACCACGGTGACGAGATCGTCACCCTCGCGAAGGACATCGGCGCCGACCTCGTCGTCGTCGGCGGCCGCAAGCGCTCGCCGACAGGCAAGGCCGTCTTCGGCTCGGTCGCACAGGAGGTCATGCTGTCGGCCCCCTGTCCCGTGACCTTCGTCCGCGGCGACGAGTAACCGACTCTCCCTGTGTTTTCCTGCGGGTTCATCACGTCCGGAGCCAACGGCTCGTCGTTCGGACGTCGCTGCTGCACTGACAGCCGCGAGACGGTGACGGAAAAAGCGCGGTCGGTTACTTCACGAGCGCGGCTTCCAGCAGTTCGAGCGGGTGACGGATTTCGTAGCCGGTGCCGTGTTCCATCTGGCTGGCACAGGTGGGACACTCGGTCATGCCGACCTCGCCCTCCGCGTGCTCCATGTGTTCGAACATCTCCTCGCCGATTTCCATGGACTTCTCGTATTTCTCTTCCTTCCAGCCGTAGGTGCCCGAGATGCCGGAACAGGACTCGCCGACGTCCTCGATGCCGGCTCCCTCCAGGTCGCGGAACAGCTCGACGGACTGGCGTTCGAGCCCCTGGTTGCGGGCGTGACACGGGGCGTGGTAGGCGAACTCTTCGGCCAGTTCGCCCGAAACTTCGGTCTCCTGGATGTCCTCCTTGATGTCCTCGTGGATGCGGAGATACTCCAGGGACTCGAAGGTGTTCTCCGCGACCTTCTCGATGCCGTCGATGTCGAACAGCTCGGGGTACTCCTGACGGAGCGCCATCGAACAGGAGGTACACGAGGCGATGGCGTCGTACCCCTGTTCGACGAGGTCGGACATCGAGGAGACGTTGACCTCGGCGTGGCGACGGGCGTCGTCGAGCATCCCGTTGGCGAACATCGGCGTCCCGGAGCACTTCTGTTCGGGTGCGACGACCTCGTAGCCGTAGTGTTCGAACACCCGGACCATGGCCTGGCCGACGTTCGGGGAGTTGTAGTTCGAGTAACAGCCGTGGAAGTACGCGACCTTCTTGTCGGCGTCGCGGTCCAGGCCCAGCTCCTCGCGGCGCTGCTGGGCGTTGCGTCGCGACGCGTCGGCGCCGCCGCGTGCCATCCACCACTCGCGGAACGTCTCCTCGGCGAACTCGGGGAACTCCCGCTCTTTCGTGACCCCCAGCGTCTTCTCCATCAGCCAGCGGGCCGGCCCGAAGTTCATCCCCCAGTTTGCGAGTTTCGGGACCTTGCTCGCGATGGTCGCCGACGTGCGGTAGTTCGCGAGGATGCGGTTGCGAACGTACTCGATGGAGAACTTGTCCATCTGCTCGCTGACGTACTCCCCGCGAGCCGTGTTGTGCATCTGTGAGAGGGGGACGCCCGACGGACAGGCGTTGTCACAGCGCATGCAGTTCGAACACGACATCACGGAGTCGTCTATCTCGTAGTCGTCGTCGGTCTGTTTGAGCCGCCACTGCTCGGGACCCTGGAACTTCGGCCCCGGGAAGTCGTCGTCGACCTCGGCGACCGGACAGTTCGTATCACACACCGAGCACTTGAAACAGGAGTCGGCGCCGGGTCGCAGGTCGAAGTCGTTGCTGTCGGGGAAGACGTCGACCGGCTCGAAGTCCTCGCCCGTGTTCGGTTCGACTGGGTCGAAGTCTGTTGGGGATTGTGCGTCGCTCATCGTGCCTCCGCTGCAGCGTTCTCGCCCGCCACGTAGCCTGTCGCAATCGACACTCCGCTACCGGATTTCTCTGCGGCGAAGTCGTAGCCGCCAAGCACCGAGCCCGCGGCCCGCAGGTTCTCGAACTGGACCGCGCTGTCGGCGGTCAGCGGGCGCAGGGTCTCGTCGGTCTCGACACCGAAACTGGCGAACGGGTGGTCGCCGAAGGCGTCGCCGTCGAACCACTCGTAGCGGTCCTCTCCGTGTTCGATGTGACAGTCGAAGATGGGCTCCTCGACGGTCTCGCGGTCGGACTCGATGCCCTTCCCGACCAGCCCGCCGGTCGCGAGGACGTACTGGTCGGCGCTGTTGGGAATTCGCGCGCCGTTTTTCTCGATGTAGACAGTCTCGATGCGGTCGCCGTCGGCGTCGAAGTCGACGACCGGGTTCCCGGTCTCGAAGCTCGCGCCGGCCTCGTCCAGGGCCTCGAAGAGGGCGTCTTCGAGTCGGAGTCCGGGAAGCGACGGCGGGCCCATCGGGACCTCGAAGACGTCCGCCCCGATTTTGTCCTCCAGGGCCGCCCGGACGGCGTCGGTGTGGGCGTCGCCGAGGATGGCCGGGAAGCCGACCCGTGCCTCCGTGTCCCGGACGGTGTTGACCCGCTCGGCCAGCGCGTCGCGGGCGCCCTTCTTGCGGCCTCGCACGGCCACGTCGCCGTTGTTGTCCAGCAGCTTCGCGTACCGGGTTATCTTCGCGTCGGCCTGCAGGTCGCCCGGGAACCGTATCGTCTCGCCCCGAACGTCGAAGGGAACGCCCGCGGCTTCGAGGTGGGCGGCGGCGTGTGGGGCGTCGAAGTCGACCATCGATTCGAGCCCGACCAGCAACACGTCGCGGTCGTCGCTGGCCAGCCCGGCGGCGGCCCCCGACGGGTAGCGGGCCGTCGGCTTGACCGTCCCGCCGTGGGTCGGGACCAGGGCGTTGGTGTCGGTGTGGTCGCCGCGGTAGTCGGTCACCTCGTCGAACAGCGACATCGACTCTCGGACGGTCTCGACGCCGACCCGCTGGTAGGGGTGTTCGTCGGGCAGCTCGCTCATCGCGGCGTAGGGGTCGGTTACCGGCCCCTCGCCGTCGGGCGTGTAGCCCAGTATATCAACCAGTCCGGAGGCGTGACGCAGCGAACTCTGCTTGTACGAGACCAGGCGTACGTCCGCGCCCTCCCGCGCGGCCGTGAGCGCGCTCGTCAGACCGGCGAGCCCGCCACCGATGACCAGTACCTCAGAGTTAATCGCCATTTCGTGTCCCTCCGTCGGCGGCTACGTCGGCGGTCTCCGAGGTCTCGCCCGCGCCCACGCCGCTGTCGAAGGCGGCGAAGTCGACTGGGTCCCCGTCGGCCGGGTCGTTGTCGCGGTTCTGTGTGGTCGCGTGGAGGGCGTAGTTCAGCGCGGCCTGTGAGAGCTGTTCGCCCCACAGGGCGTGGCGTTGTCCCTTCCAGCGCTCCTGGAGCAGTTCGTCCCACGCCTCGCGGGCGATGTCTTCGCTGTACTCGCCGTGGAGCTCGCTCGCGAGTCGGCTACAGCAAAAGCCGCCCTGGCAGTTCCCCATCGAGGCGCGCGTCCGGATGCGGACCGCGTTCAGGTCCGAGCCGGACTGTTCGATGGCGTCCTGCACCTCGGCGCGGGTGACGCCCTCGCAGTTACAGACGGTGGGGTTCGGGTCGCTGGTCTTGAGCACGTCGTCGGCCCGCGAGCCCAGCCGTTCGACGCTCCGGCGGCCAATCGGCGACCGGAGGCCGAACTCGTCCATGTAATCGCGCAGCACCGAGAAGTCCTCGCTGCCCGGCAGGGGCTCGTCTGCGGTGCGACACTCGGCGTCGATACCGAACTTGGCACAGACGTGGTCGGAAATCTCCTCGCCCATCATCCGGTAGGTCGTGAACTTCCCGCCCACGATGGAGGTCATCCCCTGCAGGTCGTCGCGTTCGTCGTGGTCGAGCAGGAAGTAGTCCCGGGTGATGTCCGTCGGGTCGTCGCTACCCACGTCCGGGGGCTCGTACAGCGGGCGCACGCCCCAGAACGACCGGATGGTCCGGGCCTCGTCGAGCATCGGCACCAGCTCTTTGAGGGTGTCTATCATCTTGTCGACCTCCCACCCCTCCTCGGGGTAGTCCTCGGGGTCCTCGACTTCCTCGTCGGTCGTGCCCAGGATGGCGGTCGTCTCGTGTGGGACGACGATGTCGGCGTCGCCCTTGGGCTTGCAGCGGTTGATGACCGTGTCGACCTGCCGGATGTTCATGATGGTCATCACGCCCTTCGACGGGCGCACCGCGATGTCGACGCCGGCCATGTCGCCGATACGGCCGGCCCACGCGCCCGTGGCGTTGACGACGTAGTCGGCGCGTATCTCCTCGGTGCCGCCCTCCTTGCCGTGGATACGCTTACCCGAGCCCGAGTCGTGTTCGACCTCGAGGCCGACGACCTCGTCGTCCTCGATGATGAGGTCCGTCACTTTCGAGTGGGTCTCGATGCGGGCGCCGTGTTCCTCGGCGCTGGCCGCGTTCGCCACGACCAGTCGGAACGGGTCGATGGCGCCGTCGGGGACGGTTATCGCCTTCTCGACGTCCTTCGCGAGATGGGGCTCCATCGCGCGGGCTTCCTCCCCGGAGATGACCTCCGCGGGGATGCCACACTCCTTGCAGCCCTCGAGTTTCTTCTGGAAGTACTCTTCGGAGTC
>JBEQBH010000044.1:0-7401 GCA_041639955.1 Halobacteriales archaeon
ACAGCGTGGGCGCCGGTCGCGACGAGCAGGTCGTCGTAGGGCTGTTCGAACCGCTCGCCGCCGCCCTCGACTGTCACTGTCTCGGCGTCAGTGTCGACGGCGACGACCTCGTGTTCCCGCCGGAGGTCGATACCGCGCTCGGCCGCGTCTTCGGGCGACAGCGAGAGCAGGTCGGTGAGCCGGTCGACCGTTCCCTTGACGTAGTAGGGTGTCCCGCAGTGGGCATACGAGACCCACCGGCCCCGCTCGAAGACGACGACATCGCCGTCGGGGTTCTCGCGCGTGTACTTGCTTGCGGCGCTGAGGCCGGCGGCGTCGCCGCCGACGACCACGAACGGGTCGCTCATACCGGACGGTGGGTCGCCTATCACCTAACTGTTGAGTTACCCCAGGGTTAGCCGGGACGCGAAGCGTTGTCGATAATAGTCGGTAAGTAGGTTACTATACGTAACTATTAGTTCCGGGAGCGGGAACGGGGACGTGTGAACAGCGACGAGCCGAACGAGCCACTGGCAGTGTGGTGTGCCGGCGAAGAGTGGTGTCCCATCACCACGACGGCGACGCTGATCGGGAAGAAGTGGCACCCGGTCATCGTCCACCGACTCATAGAGAACGGCCCGTCCGGGTTCAACGAACTGAAAGAGAGCGTCGACGGTATCTCCTCGAAAGTGCTCTCGGAAAGCTTAGACGACCTCGGGGACCACGGCATCGTCGACCGGGCGGTCCTCAGCGAGCAGCCGTTCCGGGTCCGGTACTCCCTGACCGACCGCGGGGCGTCGCTGGAGCCCGTCATCGAGGAGATGGCGGCGTGGGGCAAGGAGCATCTCCGGCCGGCCGAGGAGCCGTAGGACCGCGCGGTCATACGGTTTCAAGACGCTGGCCCCGTATGCCAAGGTATGTACCTCGCAGACGAGGCCTGGCCCGACCTCGAGTCGTACTTCGAGACCGAGTCGCTCGCTCTGGTCCCGCTGGGCTCGACCGAACAGCACGGGCCCCACCTGCCCGAGGGGACAGACCACATCATCGCCGAGTCCTTCGCCCGCGCCGCGGCCGAGGAGACCGGCTATCTCTGTACGCCCACTATCAACGTCGGCGTCAGCCCCCACCACCGGCAGTTCCATGGGACGATGTGGGCAGACGCCCCAGCGTTTCGGGACTACGTCGAGAGCCTCACCCGCAACCTCGCGTACCACGGCATCGACCGCGTCATCTTCGTCAACGCCCACGGCGGGAACGTCGAACACCTCCGCGAGGTGGGCCGCCGGGTCCGGGACGACGGGACGATGTACGCCATCGAGTGGATGTGGGACGAGTCCATCACCGAGCTAATCCAAGAGGTCTTCGAGACGCCCGGCCCACACGGCGGGCCCAAGGAGACCTCGCTCATCCAGTATCTCGCGGGCGACCTGGTCCACGGGGACCGCATCGAGGCCGCGCGCGACGGCGGGCTCGTCGACTTCGATGCGGGAGCGGGCCGCAAGCACGGCGCCACGACGTTCTACGACGCCATCGACAACACGGACAACGGCGTTCTCGGGGACCAGACCGACGCCTCCGCGGCCGTCGGCGAGGAGCTGTTCGAAGCGGCCCTGACCAACCTCTGCAAGCTCTGTGAGTGGCTCGCCGACCAGCCCTTCGAGGAGCTCACGCCGAAACCACACGTCTAGGCTTAAGGGCTCCCCGGGGCCATGTAGAACTATCATGGACTACCGACTACACCGAGCGGAGGGGAACCGATGAACACCCTCGACGAGATCGAGCGTGAAGTGAAGGACACGTCCCACTACGTCAGTGGCAACCTCGCCAACCACGCCCACCGCGCCGCGGGCGAGAACCCGAGCGGGGAGGAGCAGGTCGGCGGCGACGTCTGGGCTGACGACCTCTACTTCGACGCCCTATCGGGCATCGAGGGCGTCGGCGGCTACGCGAGCGAGGAGCGCGAGGACGTCGTCGACCTCGGCGAGGGGTACACCATCGCCATCGATCCCCTGGACGGCTCCTCGAACCTGGCCTCGAACAACTCCGTGGGAACAATCATCGGCGTCTACGACAGCGACCTGCCTGCGAGCGGCCGTCACCTCGTCGCGTCGATGATGGTTCTGTACGGCCCCTACACCACGCTGACGGTCGCCCGACAGGACCGCGACGTGGTCCAGGAGTATCTCCTCCGGGACGGCCACAGCGAGCGGTGGGGGACGTTCACACTGCCGGGGGACGCGATGGTGGTCGGGATGGCCGGGAAGTGGAGCCAGCGCAGCGACGCGATGAACGAACTGGCCCGGGAGTTCTCCCGCGAGCTAAAACCCCGTTACGGCGGCGCGACCGTTGCCGATCTGGCGCAGGTACTGGAGTACGGCGGCGTCTTTGGCTACCCGGCGACCGACAAGTACTCCGACGGAAAGCTCCGCGTCCACTTCGAGGCGGGCCCGCTCGCGTACCTCGTCGAGGCCGCCGGCGGCGCCTCCTCCGACGGGAGCCAGTCGCTGCTCGACGTCGAGGCGGACGGGCTCCACGGCCGGACCCCGACCTTCCTCGGCAACGAGTCGCTCATCCAGCGGCTCGAAGACGGGCTGGCCGAGTGAGTTATCAGACGTTCCGGTAGCTGCCCAGCCGCGTGCCGTCGAGGAGGAACGCCTCCGCGCCGGCCAGTCCTTCCGGGAGAAACGGCGCGAGGAAGTCCTGTCCGGGGACGTTGACCCACGTACCGCCCGAGCGGTCGTTGAACGCCGGGAAGACGACGAGGTCGCCGTCGGCGTCGAACGCACGGTCGTAGTGGTCCTCGAAGGGGTCCCCGGCGAGTGCCCCCCGAAGCCAGACCCGTTCTTTCCGCGTGCCGCCGACCTCGTCCTCCAGTCTGACGACCGGGTGTTCGTGACCCACACAGACGACGGCCGATTCGAGGACCGCCGGTGCGGGCCAGGTGTGGCCGTGGGCAAAGCCCACGTCCCCGATTGTCGTCCCGTGGCTCGGCGTCACCGTCACCTCGGCGTCGAGGGCTTCGAGTAGCGGCTCCAGCTCCCCGTCGTGGTTCCCTTTCACGAGGGTAACTGGGACGGAGAGCGCCGAGAACAGCGTTTCCAGCTCCTCGCGTTCGGCCTCGAACGGCGAGCCGATGGCGTGACCGAGGTCGCCGACGACGACCAGCCGGTCGGCACCGGTGCGGTCGAGCACTGACAGCAGCCGCTCCCGGCGCTCGCTCGCGGCCGACCGCAGCTCCACCCCCTCGTACTGTAGTCCGGCCTCGAGACCGGCGTGGTAGTCCGCGAGCGCGAGCAACCGCTCGCCGTCTGTGTCGACGGTGGCCGCGGGGACCCCAGGCACGGGTTCGACACGCATCGCTCGTCGGTTGGCGACCGCGCGAGAAAAGCGGCGCGGCTCGTCGCTCAGATGGGAGTGAGCTTCCCGTCGTCGGGCTCGTAGCAGCGCCCGCCCATCAGCGCATCCTGGACGGCGTCCTCGACGGCCTCGCGGTCCGCGCCGTAGGTCTCGACGACCTCGGTGATGACCGCCTCGCGGTCGGCGCCGCTCCCGTCGTTGCGGTCGGTCATCACGTCCATCACCGCGTCTTCGAGGTCGACGTCCTCGGCGGGTTCGTCGTCCGTCTCGGTCGCCGTCTCACTCTCGCCCGACCCCGTGGCGGTGTCGGTCGCCGGCTCGCTCTCGTCCAGACTCGTGGCAGCGCCGGTCGCCGGGTCCGCTTCGGCGTCAGTATCGGCCGCCTCGGCTAGCTCCTCTGGGTCGGGCGTCTCGATTCCGGCCTCGCCGGCGTCGTCGACCTCCGTCCCGCTCTGGAAGTCGGTGCCGTACTCCTGTTCTATCTCCTCGCGCTCGTCCTCGTCGAGTTCGAACTCGGGGTCGAACTCGTCCATGTCGTCGTCTTCGCTTTCGTCGGCGTCGGTCTCGGCCGCACCGGCGCTGTCGAAGTTACCCAGCGTTCCCGAACCGCCGCCGTCGGCGATGTCCGCCGTGGACGTGGGTTCCGTCGACGATGTCGGACTCGCGTCGGGTTCGGTGTCCGAGCCGGTCGCTTCGGCCGGCACTTCCGTCGACTGGCCTTCGTCCGTGTCGGCCGGAGCGGTCGTCTCTCCCGACTCGCTGGCTGTCTCGGTCTCGGCGGTCGTGGACAGCTCCGCGTCCGGCGTCGACTCGACGGTCTCGGGTTCTTCGGTCGCCGCCTCGACAGTCTCGTCGGTGGTCGCCGTATCCGACGGGGCGGGTTCATCGGGCTCGTCGACCGTGTCGCTGGGCTCACCCGACGAGTCCGCCTCCGGCGCGTAGAGGTCCATCGTCGCAAGCGCAGCCAGCGGGTCGTCCGTGCCGTCGCCGGGCGACAGCGACAGCGAGCCGGCCTCGTCGCGCTCGCCGGCGACGACGCGGGCGGCGTTGAGCGCTAGCTCGCGCACCGCCTGCAGGTAGTCGCCGGTCGTGTCGTAGTACTCGAGCGCCAGCGTGGCGCCGGCGGCGTCGCTCTCTGAGACGCCGGCCGCGACGAGAGTCTGCTGGAGTGTGTCTCCCGACAGGTCGGACTGGCTGGCACTGGCCATCCGGCCGACGCGGGCGACGGTCTGTTCGGTAGCCTGCACCACCCAGCGGTCGCGCGTCTCCGCGTCGACCTCGCTGATTGACTCCGGCCGGACGGACGTGAACACGCGGTCGCCGTCCTCCGGTTCGAAGGTCCGGGCCTTGCCCGTGACGGCGACGAAAAGCGGCGGCGTCGCCGCTTCGAGGAACGCCAGCGCCTCCGGCTGGTACTGGCCGGCGTAGACGACGAACGCGCCGGTCGGGTCGACGATGCGGGCCCTGAGGACCTCCTCGTTTACCTGCTCTAGCTCCGTGAGGACGCCGACGACGAACAGACGGTTGACGCGTGCGCCGGTGGGCGTCACCACGTAGTTCGGGGCGCGTTCCTCGTCGGACTCCGAGTAGGAGAACTCGGCGTCGTCGAACTCAGCGGCGAAGAGGCGGTGGGCCACCTCGCGTCGTCCCGGCCCGCTGTCTTCGGACTCGCTCATGCGTCCACCTCCGAGAGCAGCGCCTCGGCACGCTCGGCGGGGTCGGCCGTCGACTCGCTGAACTCGCTCGCGTTCAGGTTGGCGCCGTACTCGTCTATCGAGAGCGAGCCGCGGACGACGTACTCGCGGCCGACCACGCGGTCGGCGATGCGGTCGGCGACGACGCCCTTGTCCATCTCGTCGCGGGCGTGTTCGCGGGCGTCGTCCAGGTCGCCGCCGTAGACCTGCTCGGTCAGCTCGTCGTCGAGGATGACGGTGACCGTCGCCGTGCCGTCGTCGAGGATGGCCTTCGTCCGCAGGTCGTCCTCGCCCTCGACGGCGCCGTGGGAGCGACACTGGCCGTTCTGGACGACGCGGCCACACTCCGGACAGCGCTCGATGAGCCCGGAGCCGTCGCGTATCTGGATGACGTTGCCGACGAGTTCGACGTCGAACTGGCCGCCGCTCTCGACGGCCTCGCCGACCGACATCCGGGGGGCGTCCTCGGCGACAGGGACGGGTTCGGAGAGCGGTGCGACCGTCGAGAACTCGGAGACGTTCACCGACGGCGCGCCGCGGAACTCGCGGACGAACGTCTCCTCGATGCGGACCGACGCCCCTTCCTCGATGGCGTCGTGGGGCTCCCAGTCGGTAAAGGGGAGGCGACCGGTGGCGTCGCCCAGCACGCCGGAGAGAATCTCGGTCTCGCCGTCGCGGCCGTCGATTGTCTTCGTCTCACACTCCAGTACCTGCACCTCGACGGTGATACCGCGGTCGCCGGGTTCGAGCGTCTTGAGGTGGGCGTCGCCGCCAACCTCGGCGTCGATGTCGAGCCGCTCGTCGACGACGGTCGCGTCGGTGCTCTCCCCGAGGTTCAGTTCGGGCTTGCCGTCCCACTCCCGCACGCCGGCGTTGCCGAACTGCACGGTCTGGCCGGGTTCGAGGTCGCCGTCGAAGCCGTCCCACGCCGTGTAGGAGATGGTGCCCGTCTCGTCTGCGAGTTCGCCCTCCCGGATGACGTGTTCCTCGCCGTTGTACTGGATGGAGCGACGGCCCGACGTGAGCACCACGGCAGTGACTGTCACGTTCGAGTCGTCGGTGGTGACCTCGCCGATAGCCTTGCTGGACGGACCACTGCTCCCGCCACCGCCGTCACCGTACTTCCGGCGGAGGCTCTGTTTGGCCTCGTCCATCGGCACCGAGTAGTTCACCAGGTTCTCCAGGTCGCGTCTGACCTCCTCTTTGTCTACGTCGAGGTCGGAGGCGAGCTCCTCGACATGGTCTTCGAGAGACATCGATTGGGGGTTCGAGAGGAGCACTCAAAAGCGTTTGTGGGAGCGGAAAGATGGTGTTGAGTTGGGCAAATCGGGGTCAAACAGCCAGAAAGCCCCGGCCAGCTACACTCGGTGGTCTCGCTGTCGTCCGAGAGAGCTTCGCTCTCTCGTGATCACGAAAGACGCGAAGCGTCTTTCGAACGACGCGCTTCGCTCACTGCGTTCGCTGCAGTGCTTACTTCGTCCGCCTTCGTGTAGCTGGCCGCCCCTTTCAGTCCCCTCGGAGCCGGTTGCCCAGCCGGCATGGGCGGGGCTTTCTGGCTCTCAGTACCAATAGCCGCTAAAATAAATACGGCCAAGCAAACACTACGCCGGGTCGCCGACCGTGACGACCGGGACCGGCGCCGACCGGACCGTCTGTTCCGCGACGCTCCCGAGCAGAATCCGGTCGGTGCCGCGCCGCCCGGTGGTCCCCATGACGACGGCGTCGATGTCGTTCGCGTCGACACAGGCCAGAATCCCCTCGACCGGGCGCCCGCGTTCGACGTGGCGAACCACGTCTACGGGGTCGTGTTCGCCGGCCTGGGACTCCAGCCCGTCGAGGGCCTCCCGGGCGGCCGTCTCGCCCGCTTCGCTGAGCGCAGTCGAGCGGATATCGGGCCCGAGCGCGGTGTCGTCGACGATGGACAGCGCGTGGACGGTCGCGTCGAGGGCCGACGCGAGCGACAGACCGTAGTCGGCAGCCCGAACCGCCGCCTCGCTCCCGTCCGTCGGGACGAGCACGTCCTCGTACGGAAAGACGAGCTGTTCGTCGGGCTGCATCCGTACAGTCAGCACCGGGACCGGCGAGAGGCGGACGACTTTCTCGGTGACGCTCCCGAGCAGGTACCGCGAGATTCCGTCGCGGCCGTGGGTCGGCATCACGACCAGGTCGTGGCCGTACCGCTCGGCGTACTCAGCTATCGTCGGCGCGGGGTTCCCCTGCACGACGTCCGTCTCGTGGTCGACTCCGAGCGACCGGAGGGTCTCGGCGCCCTCGGCGACGACGTCCTCGCCCTGTTGGACCAGCGCGTCGACGGTCCGGCCCTCGACGACAGTGACCGAATCGCGCGACGTGTCCGCGACGAACAGGAGGT
>JBEQBH010000045.1:0-7269 GCA_041639955.1 Halobacteriales archaeon
GGGAGCGAAGCGGACAAGCGGGCCAGAGAGCGGTTCGTCGAGCGGTTGACTGCGGCGGGCCTGTCCGTCCACGTCGACCAGGTGGGGAACATCGTCGGTCGCTGGGTCCCCTCGGGGTGTGAGCCGGACGCTGCACCGGTCGCGGCCGGCAGTCATCTTGACTCCGTGCCCCGGGGCGGTATCTTCGACGGCCCGCTAGGGGTCTACGCGGCGCTAGAGAGTGTCCGTGCCATGCAGTCGGCCGACATCACGCCCGACCGGCCGATTGCGGTCGTCTCGTTCACGGAGGAAGAGGGCGCTCGGTTCGGTGCTGGAACCCTCGGGTCGTCCGTGGCAGCAGGACAGCGGACGGCGTCGGAAGCGCTGTCGCTCACGGACGACGACGGCGTCACTCTCGAAGAGCGTCTGGGACATATCGGCTTTGCCGGGGACGACACAGTCGAGGCCGGTCGCTGGGACTCGTGGGTGGAACTGCACATCGAGCAGGGGACGACGCTCACGGACGCCGGTGCCGGCGTCGGTATCGTCGACTCGATTACCGGCATCACGAACTGCGAGGTGCGTATCACTGGCGAGGCGGACCACGCCGGTTCGACGCCGATGGACGAGCGGACCGACGCATTGGCGGCCGCGTCGGAGTTCGTCCTCGATGTGGAACGGGCCGGTCGGGACCGTGCCGAGACGAGCGACGCCGCGGTGGCGACTGCCGGGAAGGGCGCTATCGCACCGAACGCGCGGAACATCGTTCCCGAGCACGTGGAGCTAGACCTCGACATCCGGGATGTCGACCACGACAGCATGACGCGGATGGTCGAACGCTGTCGGGACAGCCTGGGGCGGTTGGAACGCACGCGGGGCGTGGACACGGCGATAGAGCGGTACCGAGACAGCGCACCGACGCCCTGTAGCGACCGGTTCCTCGAGGCGGCCGAGGCCGCGGCGACAGCGACCGGCGTCGAGTCGGTACGGCTGGCGTCTGGAGCGATGCACGACACGGCCAACGTCGCCGCCGTCACCGACGCCGGACTGCTCTTTGCACCGTCGGAGGGGGGCTACTCCCACTCCCCGCGGGAGTGGACCGACTGGAGCGACTGTGCCGCGGCGACGGCTGTGCTCGCGGAGACGATTCGCTCGCTCGCGTCGGCGTGAGTTCGCCCCGGTTGCGGTGTCGGACCCGCCATCCGGAGGGTGACGTTTTTTCCCGGAATCGGCGGTTGCTCCCCCATGACCAGTTACGCCATCAACCCCCCGGAGCTCAAAGACGCCCGGGACATCGGCTACAACCACGCACGAATCGAGGGCGGGACCTTCTACATGGCCGGACAGGTCGCCATGGACGGCGACGCGACGGTCGTCGGTGACGACATCGAAACGCAGACGCGGAAGGCCTACGAGAACGTCGGGATTCTGCTGGACGCTATCGACAAGGGGTACGACGACATCGCGAAGGTGACGACACACATCGTCGACCCGGCCGAACACTACTACGACGGCTACAAGGAGGTGTACTGGGAGACCTTCGACGAACCGTACCCGTGTCACACCGTCCTCGGACACGAACAACTCGCCGACGAGGCGTATCTCGTCGAGATAGAGGTCGAGGTCCCGCTCTCGCCGGCCGACATCGAGGGAATCGAGGCCGACGGCGAGACGATACGCGAGCTCTGAGGCGACGCCCTGGCGCCATCTCGAGTACGATGTCGGCGGGCGTGAGCGGGTCTCAAAGCTCCCCGATGAACCCGTCCATCAGTTTCTTCTCGCCGCGCCGGAGATGCTCCTCCACCGTCCGTCTGCTGATGCCGAGCTCGTCGGCGATCTCGGCCGTCGTCGTCTCCCGGGGGATGTCGTAGTAGCCGTTCTCGTAGGCCGTCTCAATGACCTGGCGCTGGCGCTGCGTGAACTCGGGGACGAGATTCGACGGCGCGATGAGCGGTTGGCCGTGTTCGACGGTCTGAATCTCCCGTTTCGACTCGACGGTGACGCTTTTCCCGTCCTCGACGAGGTTCTGGTAGAAACTGGATATCTGGGCGGGCTTCAGCGCGACGACCTGAAAGCGCTTCTCGCCGCGTTCGTAGCGGAGCGGAGAGATGAGGAGGCACCCGGCATCCTGTGCGTAGTCCTCCAGGAACCCGCTTGCCCGTTCGCGGAGACAGCCCTTCGTGACGATGATGCCCTCGTCGACCCGACTCGCCTGCCCCTCGACGCCGACGGTCGTACGGAGCATATCGAGGACCTCGTCGTTGACGGGGCCGGCGACGTGGAGCAGGTCCCTGTCGTCGTTACACCAGAGGCGAATGGTTCGGTTCGTCCGGGCGGTGACTTCGCCGAACGTGCTTGAGTCGTTGACGCTGAATGAGGCAGTATACATAGTTGGGCTGGCGGGACGAGCACTTGCCGTGACGGGTCGCTCCTCACACCGGCATGTGTGGCAATGCCTATCGAGGTATTAAAAACGTTCTGGTGGTGGTGATACTTGGAGCGCCGGGAGTACAAAGACGGGTTCGACGCGTCGGCGCCCGGACGAGCGGCCGGGGCGACGCCAAACGGAGGCCCCATACTTAATTGTCGACTCGGCCCAGACTCACAGAGTGTCTCGTCGTACCCTCCCCTTCTCGCCGTGGTGGCTGGTGCTCGCCGCCGCCGTCGCGATGGGCTCCGCGGGGCTCTATCAGTTCACGTGGTCCTCCCTCCGTGGTCCGCTTGGAGCCCAGTTTGGCGCGTCGGAGACGTCGCTCGGGACGGTTTTCACCCTGTTCATCGTCTTTCAGACGGTGTCGCAGGTGCCCATCGGGTGGGTCCGGGACCGGTACGGGCCGCGATGGCCCCTCATCGGTGGCGGCCTCTCTCTGGCCGCCGGATTTGCCCTGAGCGCCGTCGCATCCGGGGTCTACACCGTCTACCTCGCGTACTGTTTCGGCGGCATCGGCGCCGGCACCACGTACACCGTCGGCATCAACACCGCCATCAAGTGGTTCGACGCGCGCCGGGGGCTCGCGACCGGACTCATCTCGTCGATGTACGGGGCGGTGAGCTTTCTGGCGATTCCGCTCATTCGGGAGGCCGTCCAGACCGACGTGAAGGGAACACTGCTCGTGCTCAGCGGCGTTGCTGGCGTCGGAGTCTTCCTCGCCGTGCCCGTGCTCCGGGACCCGCCTCGGGCGGGCGACGACGGCCCCGACCGCGAGGAGCGGACGACAGAGCCGACGATACGGCGCGACTACGACTGGCGGGCGACGTTTCGCACGTGGCAGTTCTGGCTCATGTACGCGGTGTTCGTGCTGGCAAGCGGCGTGAGCCTGATGGTCGTCGGCAAGGCCGTCTCGTTCGCGGCGCAGTTCGGGTTCTCGGCGGCGACAGCGACCGGGAGCGCGTCGCTCATCGCGCTCGCGGACGCCACGGGCATCCTGGCCAGTGGGACGCTCTCGGACCGCTTCGGCCGGGAAACGACATCGGCCGTCTCGCTCGTGGGTAGCGGCTTCGCGCTCGCGGGCGCCGTCGTGGCAGCCGAGGCCGGTCTCGGTATCGCCGTCATCGCCGCACTGGCGGCGATGGTGTTCCTCCGCAGCCCCGTCTTCTCGGTGTTCCCGCCGCTGGTCGGCGACTACTTCGGGCCCGCGCGTTCCTCGACGAACTTCGCGCTCCTGTACAGCGGCAAGCTCTGGGGCGGGGTCGGCGGCGGCGTCGTGGCCAGTTTTCTCGTCGACACCGCCGGGTGGTCCGCGACGTTTCTCGGCGGGGCCGCTCTCGTCGCGCTGTCGGGCGTCGCGACGTTCTTTCTCCGGCCGACCGAGCCGAACGTCTCCTGACCGGGGCGACGCGGACCGCCATACGGAGGGGGAGCTATCAGGCCCCGCGCTCGCCTCTCGAACCGTATGTCAGGTAGTGTGCGGGCGGTGATGCTCGACCCCGACTGGTTCGGCGACGTGGACGCGGAGCGGCGACACTTCGAGGACCTGCTCGACCGAGAGGTGACCGTCGAGGGCATCGACTGTACCGAGGCGGAGATTCCCGAAGCGGTGGGCGAGGCCGATCTGTTGCTCTCACATTACACCGGCGTCTCGGCGGCGGCGATGGACGCGACGGGCTGTTCGGTCGTGAGCCGATACGCGACGGGTATCGATGACATCGACGTGGCGGCTGCGACCGAACGCGGCGTCCGAGTCACTCGCGTGCCCTCCTACTGCGACGACGAGGTCGGCACGCACATCGTCAGTCTGGCGATGGCGCTCGTCCGGGGGCTCCCAATGTACGACGCCGCAACCGAGGACGGAACGTGGCAGTGGGAGGACGCAGCGCCGGTACGCCCCCCCGAAGCGCAGACGTTTGGCTTCCTCGCGTTCGGCAACAAGGCGCGCGCGGCCGCCGAGCGGGCGGCGGCGCTCGGCTTCGATATCTGTGCACACGACCCGTTTCTCGACGACGAGAAGATAACGTCGCTTGGCGCCACGCCCGTCGGCTTCGGGGAACTGCTCGACGAGGCCGATGTGCTGTCGGTGAACACGCCGCTCACACCGGACACGGAGGGGATGCTCGACGCCGACGCCCTCGCGCGGCTGGACGACGAGGCTGTCGTCGTCAACACGTCCCGCGGGAAGGTCATCGACGAGGACGCGTTGCTCGCGGCGCTCGAGGCCGGCGAGCTCCGTGGCGCGGGCCTCGACGTGCTCGCCGAGGAGCCGCCGGAGCCGGGGAACCCGCTCCTCGACCGCGACGACGTTATCGTGACACCCCACGCCGCGTGGTACTCCACCGAGTCCGCGTCGACGCTTCGCCGACGCGGCACCGAAATCGCCGTCGGGGCCTACCGCGGCGAGAACGTGGACGGCGTGGTCAACCCCGACGCGTTCGAGTGACCGCCGTATGGAGGGGGTGGTGTTTCCCGACCGTCCGCGTCACGCTGTAGTATGAACGACCTCCGACTGGCCGCCCGCGCCGAACGGATGCCCCAGTCCGGCATCCGGGAGATTTTCGACAAGGCGCAGTCGTACGACGAACTCCACGACCTGAGCATCGGCGAGCCGGACTTCCCGACGCCGGAGCCGATAGCCGACGCCGTCGCGGACGCGCTCGGCGGCGGCGTCGGCGGGTACACCCAGACGGTCGGGCGCGGTGACCTCCGGCGTGCGCTCTCCGAGAAGCTCGACGAGCGCAACAGCGTCGACGCCGACCCCGACAGCGAGCTCATCGTGACGCCCGGCGCGATGGGCGCGCTGTTTGCCGCGACACAGGTGCTCTGTGACCCCGGGGACGAGGTGCTCGTTCCCGCCCCGTACTGGCCGAACTACGCGGGCCATCTTGCCGCGGCCGGCGCCGAACTCGTCCCCGTTCGCACCGAAGTATCGACGGGGTTCACGCCGCGGGCGGCGGACCTCGAGGCGGCCGCGAGCGAGGACACCGTCGGCGTGCTGTTGAACACGCCCGGAAACCCGACAGGGGCCGTTATCCCACCCGACCGGTTGCGGGAAATCGGGGACACGCTCCGGGAACGGGACTGGTGGGCAGTCCTCGACGAAACCTACGAAGACCTCGTGTACGACGACGCGACCCACCACTCGCTGGCCAGTGACCCGGAGCTGTTCGAGCACACCGTCACCGTCCAGAGCTTCTCGAAGTCGTACGCGATGACCGGCTGGCGAATCGGCTACGCCGTTGGTCCCGAGAACGTCGTCTCGGCGATGCGGGTGCTCCAGGAACATACCATCTCCAGTGTCGCCGAGCCCGCACAGGTCGCCGCGAAGGCGGCCCTGGAGCACCGCTCGGTCGTCGCGGACATCCACGACGCGTTCGCAGACAGGCGGGAGCTCGTTCTCGACCGCCTGAACGATATCCGGGGTATCGACGCCGGCACCCCGCAGGGCGCGTTCTACGTGTTCGCGGACATATCGGAGGTCACGACGGACAGCCGCGCGTTCACGGAGCGGCTCCTCGAAGACGAGCAGGTCGGAACCGTGCCCGGGTCCGTGTTCGGTCCCGGCGGCGAGGGGTTCCTTCGGTTCTCGTACGCGGCGGACGGGGCGACGATATCGGCGGCGATGGACGGGCTCGAACGCGTCGTCGAGTCGCACACGGCCGATGCCGACTACTCGGGATAGGCGAGGACGTCCGCCGGTTCCCAGCCGACGACGGCGGTGTCATCGCGCTCGAACGTCCGCCCGGGGCCCGGGTCCTGTTGTATCACGTCGACGGTCGCGTCGAGTTCGGGAACCGTCGCGGTGTACTGCGTTCTGCTCCCCTCGAAGCCGACCTGTTCGACCGTCGCCTCGTAGCTGTTCGTGGCCGAGACGCCGTCGGCCGCGATGGCGATTCGCTCGGCACGGAGCCCGAGTCGGACGCGCTGGTCCGTCGCGAGCTCCGCGTCCGTCTCGAACGTTATCTCGCCCCTGCCGACAGCGGCGACGCCGCTCTGGCGGCCAACCTCGGTGACGGTGCCGTCGAGCATCGTCGTATCGCCGATGAACTCGGCAGCGAACGGCGTCTTGGGGTTCGCGTATATCCCCTCGGCGGTGTCTAGCTGTTCGAGCCCGCCGTTGTTGATGACGGCGATGCGGTCCGCCATCGAGAGCGCCTCGGTCTGGTTGTGGGTGACGTGGACGATGGTCAGGTCCGTCTCGGCGTGGATGCGGGTGAGCTCAGAGCGCATCTCTTCGCGGAGCTTCTTGTCGAGGGAACTGAGCGGCTCGTCAAGCAGGAGAAGGGTCGGCTCGTAGACGATGGCCCGCGCGAAGGCGACGCGTTGCTTCTGGCCACCCGAGAGGTCGCCGACGGGCTTGTCGCGGTAGTCGACGGGTAGTCGGACGAGCTCCAGGGCCTCCTCGACCTGTTCGGCGATGTCGTCGGGGTTCTGCCGGCGCATCTTCAGCGGGAACGCGATGTTCTCCTCGACGGTCATATGCGGGAAAAGCGCCAGGCTCTGGAAGACGAGGCCGATGTCCCGCTCGTAGGGCGGCTCGTCGGATATCGGTTGGTCGTTGATGTATATCTCCCCCTCGCTGGGGCTATCGAAACCCGCAATCATGTGAAGCAGCGTCGTCTTGCCCGCGCCGCTGGGCCCCAGAATCGTGAGGAACTCCCCGTCGCGTATCGGTATCGATACGTCGTCGACAGCGGTGAGAGTTCCGAAATCCTTGGTCACGCCGTCGATGTGAACGACCGATTCGTGCTCCGCCGGCGGGTCCCTGCTGTTGGCTTCGTGTAAGGCCATACGAGTGCCGTCAATCTCGTCACAAGTAAACATGACCCACCGTTTGGAGGGTCACCTAAGTGTATACG
>JBEQBH010000046.1:0-7267 GCA_041639955.1 Halobacteriales archaeon
GCTGGATGAGTCGCTGTCCGACTGCCCCTGTGGCGCCGAGAACGCCTACGCGTACAGACATAGCCTTGCGTCTGCTTCCGGTACTCAAAACCGTTTGGGTATTGTCCCGCGTTGGCACGGGAGCGGAAACCGAGTCTCCGTGTGCTCGCCGACCGCCGGGTGAAACATAACTCAAAGTATAAGATTGTTTTAACACGATTCCCGCCTATACCCCAGTAGATGGACCAGTCAGCGTTGTTCGGCGTCCTGATCGACCACGTCCGGGACAAGATTATGCTCGTGGACGAGCGGGGTCGGGTCACGTACGCCAACGACGCGGTAAAGCGGCGGCTCGGCTACGAGCCGGCCACGCTCGTCGACGAGGACATCTTCGACTACATCCACCCGTCCGACAGCGAGGCGACGAGAGAGGCCTTCGAGCGGACCATCGCGGCCGAGGCCTACACCGAAACCACGGTGGAGTACCGGTTCCGGACCGCCGACGGGACCTACGTGTGGCTGGAGAGCCGGATGTCGAACCTCACCGACGAGATGCTGGACGGCTACGTCGTCAGCTCGAGAGACATCGACGACCGCGTCGCCGCCGAGCGCGAGCGCGACGCGACGGCGGCCCGCCTGCAGGAACTCGCCGCCACGGCCGGGGACGTCCTCTGGATGTTCTCCGGGGACTGGTCCGAGCTGCTCTTTGTCAACCCCGCCTACGAGTCCGTCTACGGGAAACCGGTCGACCGACTCCGCGAGGACCCGTCGGCGTTTCTGGCAACGGTTCACCCCAAGGACAGACCCTGCGTGGAAGAGGCGATGGAACAGCTCACAGCGGGGCAGTCCGTCGATATCGAGTACCGCGTCGACTCCGAGGGCGACGACGTCTGGGTGTGGGTACAGGCCGAACCCATCGTGCAGGACGGCGAGGTCGTCCGTATCACCGGCTTCACCAGGGATATCACCGACCGCAAGCGTCGCAGCCGCCAGCTCTGTGTCATGGACAAGCTGTTGCGACACAACCTCCGGAACGACCTCACGACCATCCTCGGACAGGCGGAGTACATCGAGGAGACGGCGCCGGAGACCAGCGAGCGCGTGGCCGTCATCCGCCGGACCGGTGAGGAACTACTGGCGACGGCGGAGAAACAGCGCGACATCATCGACGTTCTGACCAACGACGTCCACTTCGAGACCCGGGACGTCCGGGATATCGCCGACCGGAGCGCAGCGGTCGTCCGGAACCGGTTCGACGCGGCGAGCGTCGACGTCACCGGACCGTCCTCGGTGCCCGCGTGCGTGATACCACATCTCCAGCACGGCATCACTGAACTCCTCGAGAACGCAGTGCGCCACAGCGAGCAGGACCGGCCCCACGTCGACGTGGCTGTACGCCCGGAGGGCGAACGCGTCATCGTCGAAGCGCGGGACGACGCCCCCCCGATACCCGAAAACGAGGCACAGGTACTGACGGGCGAGTACGAGATGAGCGACGTCTACCACAGCACCGGCCTCGGACTGTGGCTCGTCTACTGGGTCATCGACCTGATGGACGGGTCGATAACGGTCGACAGAAAGCCGTCGGGCAACCTGATACGGCTCCGGTTCTCGGGCCGGCCCCGGGCCACACCGGTTGAACACTCGGGGTCGGCCACGGACTAGCTGTCGACGCCCGGGCGGCTGCTTCGGGCGCCGGCGCTCAGACCGACGCCTCGGTGTCCTCGAAGGCCCACTGGATCACGCGAGCCTCGACGACGTCCCGCTCGTCGACATACGGGTCCTCGCGGTTTCCGAGCACGCGCTCGGCCTCGGTGCGCATCTCGGCTTCCAGTTCGGAGTGGTCTGGTTCGTCCCGGACCTCGTTGAGCAGCGCCTCGAAGTCCGACCGCAGGTCGAAGGAGGCCCGGGCGACGTTACACCGCGAGAGGGGACTCATCCCGGTTTCGAGGACGAGTTCCCGGACCGTCTCCCAGTCCGAGTCACAGAAGTAGATAGACACCTCGCCGACGATGTCCCGCCAGGCGATAGCCCCCGAGTGGCGCATCAGCGGGACCGCCCTCGGCGGCAGGTCCAGCCGGCTGCTGGTGTCGGGGTTCCCACAGAGGCAACACGCCTTCTCCGTCTTGCCGGTGTACATAGTCGAGGGTAGGACTCGACGGACTTGGGTACTCCGTTCGGGACTGAAAGGTTTTAATCGCCGGCCCCGGGAGTCGAGGTATGAACACGGCCGAGCGAATCGACCTCGTGAGCAGACACACACAGGAGGTCGTCAAAGAGGCGGAACTCGAGGAACTGTTCGAGGCCGGCGACCCGACGGCCTACATCGGCTACGCGCCCACTGGCGAGATGCACATCGGTCACTTCACCACGATGCGCAAGCTCGCGGACTTCCTGCGGGCGGGCGTTGAGGTCACCGTCCTCATCGCCGACCTCCACGCCCATCTTGACGACAACAAGAGCCCGTTCGACCTGCTCGACGCCCGCTCGGACTACTACGAGACGGCTATCGAAGGGATGATAGACGCGGCCGGCGCCGACCCGGAGGACGTCGAGTTCGTCCGGGGCACCGACTTCCAGCTAGACGAGGAGTACACCCTGGAGATGTACCGGATGGCCGCCGAGACGACCATCGCGCGCAGCCAGCGGGCCGCAAGCGAAGTCGTCCGCGAATCGGAGAGCCCCAACCTCGGCGGGCTCATCTACCCGCTGATGCAGACCCTGGACGTGAAGGCCCTCGATGCGGACATCGCCTACGGCGGGGTCGACCAGCGCGGCATCTACATGCTCTCCCGTGAGATTCTGCCCGACCACGGCGGCGACGCGCCGGTCTGCGTGTTCGCACCGCTGCTCTCCGGCCTGTCGGGTGGGAAGATGAGTGCCTCCGACGCGGCCTCGAAGGTGAACCTGACAGACTCGCCCGAGGAGGTCGAGGAGAAGATAGGCCAGGCGTACTGTCCCGCGGGCGAGGTCGAGGACAACGGCGTCCTCGAATACCTAGAGCACCTCGTCTTTCCCGTCCTCGCGGTCGACGACGAGCCCTTCGTCGTCGAGCGGCCAGAGGAGTACGGCGGCGACCTCACCTACGAGAGCTACGACGAGGTCGAGGCGGACTTCCTGTCGGGCGAACTCCACCCCGCGGACCTCAAGCCCGCCGCCGGCGCGGCTATCTCCGACGTCATCGACCCGGTGCGCGAGCGCCTGACCGACGAGCCGGAGCTGCTGGCCAAGGCCTACCCCGACGAGTACGACGCGGAGTAGCCCGTCGGCCAGTTCCGGTGGCTCGGGCGCTCAGACGGCCGCAACTGGGGTCACCCGAGCGTGCGCGTGGCCGAGTGGTATCCATATCCGGCGTTGTTTTGGAGTAGTGTTATATCTCCGGGGGAGCATATGGTGGGTGCGAGAATGTTACGAGCAGGTGTGTCGACGGGGCGGGACGGAGTCGAGGTAGTCGTCGGTCCGCGACCGGGGGTCGCTGCCGACCGTGGGGCTGAATGAGTCCGGACCTGTTCGGCATCGGGGTCGTCGCCGCCTCGGTAGCCGCCGGCACTGGCGCGGTGTACCTGCTGCAGTATCTCTACGGCTACCGTGGCAAGCCGGGGGCGGCGTGGTTCATGGGGAACATCGCCAACGTGGCGATTTTCTGCCTCGTCTACGGGCTCTCCTTGCTCGTCTTCGACCCCGCGCTCCGGGTAGTCCTCGAGACGGTGGCGTTTATCAGCATGTGTTTCATGGGCCCGTTCTTTCTGGCCTTCGGCCTCGATTACACCGGCCGTGCGGACCTCATCCGGAGCCCGCTGTTTGCCGTCGTCATGTTCGTGCCGCTCTTGACCACCGCGCTGACCGCGACGAACGCCACACACAGGCTGGTCTGGACCCAGTTCCGCCTCGAACCGGTGTTTGGTCTGGCGACAGTCCAGTACGCCATCCAGCCGTGGGGCGTGTTCGCCATCCTGTTCTGTGTCGGGACCGCCGCCGTCGGGTCGCTGTTGCTGGTCGGAGCGATTCTCAGTTACGGGCCGCTGTACCGCCGTGAGGTGAGCGCGGTCATCCTGAGCACGGCCCCGCCAACCGTCGGCGTGTTGGTGTGGCTGTTCGAACTCGGGCCGGTGCCCCAGTTGCATCTGACGGCGCCGCTGATGGTCGTCCACGTCTCCCTTGACCTCTATGCGTTCGTCGGGACCCACATGTTCGATACGAACCCGGCCACACAGCGGGTCGCCGAACAGACCGGGCTGGACTCGCTGACCGAACCGGTCATCGTCCTCGACACGCAGGACCAGGTCGTCAAACTGAACGACAGCGCCGAGGACGTGTTCGGGGAGACGGCCGCCCTCCCGGTGGCGCTTGAGCGACTGGTCGGGGCCACGCTGCCGACGCTGAAAGAGACCGGCGAGGTGGACATAGATGGCGCCCGCGGCGGGACGTTCGCCGTGTCCTACACCCCGCTTTCGGACCCGGACGGCGGCCCGGTCGGCGGGATGCTCGTCCTGTACGACCTCCAGGAGGAGCGGCGGCGCAAACAGCAGCTGTCGGTCCTCAACCGCGTGCTCAGACACAACCTCCGCAACGAGATGACCGTCATCCAGGGGTTCGCAGCGTCCCTGGAAGACAGCGTCGGCGAGCCGGAGTTACAGACACAGGCCGAGACAATCGTCCGCGCCGGCGACCGGTTGCTCACCATCGGCGAGAAGGTCCGCGAGTTCGACCGGCTGCAGGAGCAAGTTCGCCACGCCCGACCGGTCGCACTCGAGGAGGTGGTCGCGGCGGTTCGCGAGGAGTTCCTGTTGCAGTATCCAAACGCCACGATAGCGATCGAGGTCGTGACTATGAACCCGACGGCCCACGCCCAGCCCGAGGTGCTGGAGCTGGCGCTGTCGAACCTGACGGAGAACGCCCTGAAACACGCCTCGGGGAGCGAACCCCGAGTGTGGATAACCGTCGGAGCGAGTCGTGGGGACGACTCGGTGACGCGACTCGAAGTCCGCGACGACAACGACCGGATCGCCGACGGCGAGATCGCGGTGCTGCGCGAGGCCGACGAGACCCCTCTGCAACACGGCCAGGGTATCGGGCTCTGGGTCGTAAACTGGTGTCTCAACGCGCTGAACGGCGACATCGAGTACCGGTACGAGGACGGGAACGTCTTCACGCTGGTCCTGCCCCGGGAGTGAGAACGATAACGAAAAGGTCCGCGACCCACAGACGGCGGTATGGGAACTCCGCTTGCCAGTCGCCAGGAACAGGCCGAAGCAGTCGTCGATCGACTGCACGAGGCGTATCCGGACTCGACCATCTCGCTGAACTACGCGAACCGGCTGGAGCTGCTCGTGGCTGTCGTCCTCTCGGCGCAGTGTACCGACGAGCGCGTCAACGAGGTCACACAGGAGCTCTTCGAGAAATACGAGACGCCCGAGGACTACGCCGAAGCGAGCGAGGAACAGCTCGCGGAGGATATCTACGGCATCACGTTCCACAACAACAAGGGCGGCTACCTGAAAGGCATCGGCGAGAAAATCGTCGCGGAACACGACGGAGAGGTGCCGGACACCATGACCGACCTGACCGACCTGCCGGGCGTCGGCCGCAAGACCGCGAACGTCGTCCTCCAGCACGGCCACGACATCGTCGAGGGCATCGTCGTCGACACTCACGTCCAGCGCATCTCCCGGCGGCTGGGCCTGACCGAGGCGGAGCGGCCGGAGGCCATCGAGCAGGACCTGCTCGATATCGTCCCCGAGAGTGAGTGGCAGCAGTTCACGCACCTGCTCATCGACCACGGGCGGGCCGTCTGTGGCGCCCGCTCGGCCGAGTGCGGGGAGTGTACGCTGGCCGACATCTGTCCCTCCGAGAAGGGCGACAGCGACGTCGACCTCGCCTCGGGCGAGGCCTGGTAGCTACGACCCGCTGCCGGCCCCCTCGCGCATCCGGACGGTCAGTACGGGCTGGTCGACCGTTCGAACGACTTTCTCGGTGACGGAGCCGAGCAGGTAGCGGTCCACGCCCGTTCGGCCGTGTGTCCCCATCACGATGAGGTCTGCGTCCTGGTCGTCCGCGTATTCGCGGATGCGTTTGTGCGGGTCCCCGCTCAACACGGCCGTCTCGACCCGGACGTCCGCGACGCTGTCGGCCACGTTCTCGACGACCGTGCGGCCGTGTTCGTGGACGGTTCCCGCCACATCCGGGGGTTTGTTGGTCATCCCGGTCTTACCGGCTGTCTCCCGTTCCCGCATCAGCTCATCGCTGCCGACCATCTCCGACCGCTCGACGCCCTCGTGGTCCTTCCCGACCAGACCCGACGGGCCGAAGTCGTCTTTCGCGACGAACAGAACGTGCAGGGTCGCGTCGTACGTACGTGCGTGTTCGACGGCGTGGTCGAGCGCGGCTTTCGCCCCGTCGCTGCCGTCGGTGGGAAAGAGAACGGTTTGGTACATCACGGCAAAATATTCGTGCCGTGGTATTATCAATTCACGTGACTGTTTGCCGTGCCGGTCAGATGAGGTACCGGATGACGAACCGGGCCGTGCCGACGACGTAGGCGAGCATCCAGAAGATGACGTAGCCGAAAACGCCGATACGAAGCCGGGAGCGCCAGTGGTCCATCTGCTCGCCACCGATTTCGTCTATGAGCACGTCCTGGTCGTAGTCGTTGTAGAGATCGTGGCGGCGTTTCGCCCGGAAGATGCGGACGATACCCGTCCCGCCGAACAGCAACAGGGCGTACGCCTGCAGCCCGAGATAGGCGTGGACGGCCGAGAGCCCGCCGAGCTGGTCCGGCAGGCGTGGGACCATCCAGAACAACATCGGGAGCGTCGTCAGCACGAGCCCAGTGCCGACGAACTTCAGGTGGTGGACGAGTACGCCCCACGTGACCGGCTCGGTCTCGATGATGTAGTACGCGCCGTAGAGGAAACACGGGAAACTAAGACTCACCGACACGAACACGACGGATGCGATCAGCGCGTCCGACACCATGCGCGGCGTTAGGACAGGACCCGCTAAAACGTGCCGGATACGCCGACCAGCCACCGGTCCCGGCTACCCGTGGTCGTTCGTGTGTGCCATTTAGTAGCCACTTCAGCCAATTTTCCCGCATTATGTTACCAATATATTCGCTAATATCGCTAAAAAACCGTGCAGATATAGATTTATACCGGTAGGACCGGTACATATGGCCAGACAATGATTGGATCGGCAAGCCGTCGAGACGCTGGCACGGGCAGCATGAACACCTCGACGAAACGAAGCGAATTCTACTACGGCGAACTCGCGACCTGTGAGATATGTG
>JBEQBH010000047.1:0-7201 GCA_041639955.1 Halobacteriales archaeon
CCGCTTTTGTCGTTGAACGCGTCGTAGATGTCGCCGGCCCGCTTGCCGTCGTGTTCGGCGATGACCTCGACCAGCGCCCGCTCGGAGTCCGACAGCTCCTGTAACCGCCGGGAGAGGTGGACGTATTTCGACTTGTCGTAGGCCGATTCGACGTCCTCCAGTTCGACGGAGCGGGACGCGCGCATCTCGGCGTTCATCCCGGCCCGCCGCAGGAGATCGATACCCACCCGCAGGTCACCGCCCTGCTGTTCCGTGAGTTCGGCCACCCGGTCGAGCACCTGGCTTCCGACGACGCCCTCGTTGAACCCGCGTTCGACGCGCTCGTCGAGGATATCGACGATTTCGGCCTGACCGTACTTGTTGAAGTAGACCTCTTCCGGTCGGAACACCGACTGGACGCGCGTATCGAGCGCCTCGATGACGTCGAGTTCGAGGTCCGAGGAGACACAGATGACGCCGACGCGGGCCCCCGAGTGGGCCTCGTGTGCCCTGAGCAGCGAGTAAAGCGTGTCGCTGGCCTCCGATTCGTAGAAGAGGTAGTTCACGTCGTCCAGCGCCACGACCAGCACCTCGTCTTCCTCGACGAGCTTGTCGGTTATCTGGGAGAATAGCTTCTTGAACGAAATCCCGGAGGAAGGCGGTTCGTAGTCGAAGATAGCGGCAAAGAGTCGGGAGAAGACGGCGTACCGCGTCGAGTCGACTTGGCAGTTGACCCGCACCGCCTGCACGTCCGTCTGGGCGGTCAACTCGTCGAAGAGAATCTGCGTCGAGGTGGTCTTGCCGGTGCCGGGCGGCCCCCGGGCGATGACGTTCAGCGGGCGAGAGCCGCGGACTGCGGGCCGGAGTGCGTATTTCAGCGTCTCCATCTGCGTCTCGCGATGTTTGAACGTCTCCGGCAGCCAGTCTATCTCGAAGACGTGTTCGTCCCTGAAGACGGACTCGTCCCAGCCGAGCATGTCCTCCTCAGGATTGTCACTCATCACTTTCACCGAGCTTCGCTGCCCACTTAACCATTTGCCACAGGGAGTGAAAGTGGAACTGGCGGGGCGCGCGACGCTGGTCGGGACCGCCTCACTCGGTCAATTCCCGTACTGCTCCGCGGGTCACTGCGTTCCCCGCTCCGCTTCGAGGTTTTCGCTCGCTTCGCTCGTTCAAACCTCGCTCTACTCCACGGGTCGCTGCCGCTCCCCGTTCCGTTTCGAGGAATCTCCCTGCGGTCGATTCCTCGCGCTACTCGAACTTCTCTAACAACCCGGCGTAGAAGCCGTCGCCGTCCTCGGCCAGTTTCTCGACGATGAGCTCCGGCGTCGAGCGGGCCAGCTCCCCCTTGACCGGCGAGCGGTTGACGCGCAACTCGCCGTCGACCAGCCCTTCAGCCCGGATGCCGTCGACGGAGAGGTCGGCGTCCGCGGCGGAGATGATGTCCTCGGCGAGGTGCGAGACGAAGACGCCGGCGGCCTCCCGGCCGGCCAGCGATTCGAGGATGCCGGCGATGATGGTCGCCGCGGCGCCGGGCTCGGTGATGGATTCGAGTTCGTCCACGAGGACGAGAACGGGGCGGTCTGCCGAAATATCGGTGACCAGGTCGCCGAAGTCCCGCAGCGTGGTCTCGAAGGCGCCAGCGTCCAGGGTCCCCTGGGTCTTGGCGTGGTAGTGGAGTTCCGAAATCCGCCCGACACGAGCCGACTCGGCGGGGACGGGCAGCCCCATGTGGGCCAGAACGGTCACGAGCGCGACCAGGTCGAGCGTCGAGGTCTTGCCCCCGCTGTTGACCCCCGAGAGGACGGTGACACCGTCGACGGCGTAGTCGATTGGTTCGACGTCGCCGAAGGGAACATCCAGCAGTGGTGACCGGCCACCCTCGATGGCAAAGCCCGGTTCGTCGGTCAACTCGGGTATCGCACAGTCGAAGTCGGCGGCGAAGCGGGCGACGGCGAGCTCCACGTCGAGTTCGAGCGCGGCCTCGACCAGCGCCTCGGCGGCGGGCCGCAGCGACGCCAGGTCGTCCGCAATCGCGCGTTTGCGCTGGGTCGCCCGCCGGTCACGCGTCGCGGTCAGCTCCTCGCGCAGCCGCGAGACGACCCTGTCCTCGTGTTCGACCGGGTACGTGGGCTCGTCGGGGAACACCCGGCGGGCCATCGACGCCGTCTCGCGCAGGTCGAGCGCGTCGACCAGGTGGTCACGGGCGCGCTCGACCGCTGCGGCGTACTCGTCGGCTAGCTCCCTATCGAGCAGCGAGTCCACGCCCGCGCCGCGTTCGACCAGCGACAACAGGTCCGTTCCCTCGATGGTGACGTCGCGCTCCTCGATGGCCTCACGCAGGTGGTCGTTGGCGACGCTCTCGGCGGTCGAGACGGCGGCGTCCAGGTCGTCGACCGCCGTCGAGAGCCGGTCGAGCTCCGCGTCGCCTCGGACGCTCCCGTCGGCGTCGAGCTGGGCCAGCGCGTCGTCGAGGGCGTCGAGGTCACAGGGCGCTTCGAGGGCCGCCTCGCGGTGGACCTCGACGGCCGCCCGCACCGCGTCGCGGTTCCGGGCGAAGAACGTGAGGACGCGCTCGGGGACGACCGACGCCGGCGCCTCCAAGGCGTCGGGTTCGACCCGCACGTCCCCCTCGACATCGACGCCGGCGAAGGCCTCGTCGAGGACGACGACCGTCGCGTACGAGCGGGCGAGCTCCGCGAGCTGTCGGGCGTCGTCGACGAGTTCGACGCTCACTTCCGGGATAGCCGACTGCGCGGCGGCGTACGTCTCGGCGTCGCCGGTCGCCAGACAGCGGTCCCGGACCCGCACGTCGCCGGGCTCTGTGAGCGGTTCGACGCCGGACAGCGCCTCGCGGACCGCGGGCGTCGGTTCGCGGTCGAGCGCTCGCTCGGTGAACGCGCGCACCTCGTCGATGCGGCTCCGCACGCCGCTCGGATACAGCGTCTCCAGGCGCTTGGCGCCGTAGTCGGTGACGGTGCGCTCCTGTAGCAGGGCAAGCGCCGCCTCGTACAGCTCCCGGGCCCGCGACGTGGCGAGGAAGCCGCCGGGGTCGTCGTGTTCGGCCCGAATCGCGCCGCGAGCGATGTGGGCGGCCCGGCCCTCGCTGATACCCGGGGCCCGCGAGAGTGTGGCCACGTCGCCCTCGCTCAGGGCCCGCTCGGGGTCGTCGAGTTCGCGCAACGCCTCGGCCGTCTTCGCCCCGACGCCCGGCACCGATTCGAGCTCCATCTGTCGGCCCATTCGCGGCCGACGAGAAAAAACCTCCCGTGGTGGCGCCGTCACGGATACGGAGCGTGGTGCCGACGCGAAGGCGTTTTGGCCGTCCGACCAGTATCGGGCCGTATGTCCGCTGTCGCCGAGACCGCCGCCGCCGTTCGCGAGGACCTCGCCACACGCGAAAGCGTCCTGATAGCTTTCTCCGGGGGCGTCGATTCGAGCGTCGTGGCGGCGCTGGCCCACGACGCGCTCGGCGACGACGCCGTCGCCTGTACCGCGAAGTCGGAGACCCTCCCCGCGGCGGAGCTCGACGACGCGGTGCGGGTCGCCGAGGAAATCGGCATCCGACACGAACTCGTGGAGTTCTCCGAACTCGACAGCGACGAGTTCGTCGCAAACGACGAGCAACGCTGCTATCACTGCCGGTCGATGCGGCTGGGCGCGATGTACGACCGCGCCCGCGAGCTCGGCATCGACGTGGTCTGTGACGGCACCAACGCTTCCGACGCCGGCGAGGGGCATCGTCCGGGCCTGCGCGCCGTCGAGGAGCTGGACGCCTACTCCCCGCTGTTGGAACACGGTATCGAGAAAGACGAGGTCAGGGCAATCGCCCGCGAGTACGACCTCTCGGTCGCCGACAAACCCTCGATGGCCTGTCTCTCCTCGCGCATCCCGACAGGTCTGGACGTGACCGAGGAGCGCCTCTCCCGCGTCGAGAAGGCAGAGCGCCTGCTTCGGACGTGGGGGTTCGAGCAGTTCCGGGTCCGGGACCACGACGGGCTGGCGCGTATCGAGGTGGGGGACGAAGAGCTAGAGGCCGCACTGGACCCCGATTTCGTCCGCGCCGCCCGGGACCACATCGAGGACTGTGGCTTCGACCACGTGACGCTCGATTTACACGGCTATCAGACAGGCAGCGTGAGCCCGGAAGACGAGGAACAGGGCGGGGATGTCGTTTCGGACGTGTTCGGCCAGGAGTACCCGAGCGCGGAGTAGTCAGTCACGCCACGGCGTGGCGCCAAACCGGAGCAGCTCGGGGGTGCCGTCGAGCCCGACCTCGGTCACGGAGCAGTTCGGCGGGGAGTTCCGCGCCAGCGAGCCCAGCGGGTCCCGGTCGGTCAACATCGCTCGAACGAGCTTCAACACGCCGCCGTGTGTGACGACGAGCGCCGTCTCACCGTTGGCCACAGCGTCGGTGATGCGCTGCCAGGCGCGCTCGACGCGATCGAGGAAGTCCGTGACGGACTCGCCGTTCAGCGGGTCGGCATCGAGGGTGAGAACGCTCTTCGAGCGGTCGTAGTCGGGGAAGCGGTCGACCATCTCTTCGGTCAGGAGCCCCTGATAGACGCCGAAGCCGCGCTCCCGGAGTGACGAGTCGAACGTGGGAGTGGGGAGCCCGCCGGCGGCCTCGCGGACGGTCGCGGCGGTCACCCGTGTCCGTTCGAGGTCCGAAGCCAGCACGCGGTCGACAGTGTGGGTCGCACCGAGCCACGTGCCCAGCGCCCGCGCCTGCTCGTCGCCCCGGTCGGTAAGCCCCGTCGCCGCCCACCCCTGGACCCGCCCCTCTCGGTTCCAGGGGGTCTCGCCGTGGCGCGCGAGCAGCAGCGTCGTCATTCGTCAGCCCCACCGCTCGCGGCACGGCGGGCGAACACCAGCCCGCCCTCGAACAGCAAGAGCAGTGTCAGGGCGACCCCGGCGGCCGCGGTCGGCGCCAGACCGAACTGGTCGACCAGCCGGAACAGGGTCGGGTCCGGCGTCGAGAGGTAGCCGACGACGATGGCGACCGTCCAGACCGGCAGGCGGACCCGGCGAAGGCCGCGCCACAGCCTCGCGCTTCCGTAGTAGTTCTTGTTCAGGTAGGCGGTCAGCTCGAAGAGGAGGATGAGCCCGCCACCGACCAGGATAGAGGGTGCGAAACCGACCTCGGCGAGTGGGCCCGTGACCGAACTCGGCAGGGCGCCGTAGTAGCCCGTCGGCACCGGGAGCGGGCTGAGGACGTAGCCGACCAGGGCAAAGAGGAGATAGGCGTAGGGCCGGCGCTTGGCGACGTCCTCGGCGGTCGGCATCGGCGAGCTTGTGCCGGTCCACCGCAACAGGAGCAGGGTCCCCTCGAAGAGGCCGATCATCGTCACCGCGACCATCAGCGGCGCCATCCCGGTCGGGTCCGGGCTGAAGACGAAGGCGATGGCCGCGAAGGCCCCCCAGAAGTAGAGCCGGCGCTGGACCAGCCACCGGCGGGTCACGATACCCATCATGATGGCCAGCATGACGAACAGGGGAATCTGGAAGACGATAGCGAAGAAGCCGAGCATCAGGATAATGAGGTTGAACGTCTCACCCAGGCCGAACGCGAGGTCGGCCGCCCGGTCGGAGTACGTGATGAAGTAGTCGAACATCGCCCGCAGGACCAGGAAGTACGCAAAGGCGACGCCAACGGCCGCAAGCACCAGGCTCGTCGGCACCGCCGCCAGGTAGTAGCGGCGCTCTTTGGGGTACAGTCCCGGGCGCATGAACAGGTACGTCTCGTAGACGAACACGGGCAGCCCGACGACCAGCCCCACCAGCGAGGCGACCTTCAGCCGCGCGAGGATGAGCGCGAGCGGGCTGTAGACGTGCGGACAGTCGGCGCCGGCGGGACCGGCCGCCTGCCCGCCCGGCTGGGCGTCGACGGCGACGCGGGCGCAGTTCTCGGCCGGCCCGTCGAGGAAGGAGTACCACAGGAAGTTGATGAGCTCGTCCGAGGCGGGCAGGGCGAGCACGGCGACTCCGGCCATCACGGCCAGTACGATGAACAGCCGCGTCGCCATCTCCTCGACGTGGTCGGCCAGGGGCATCTCCTCGTCGTCCGGAGCGCCGTCGAACGTTCCGTCCGACGCGTCCGGTTCCGGGGCCGGCGCGTGCTCAGTGCCGGCGGCCGTGCCCACGTCGCCGGCGGCCGACGGGACCCCGCGGGGGTCCAGACTCGGATAGATATCGCTCTCGCGCCGTGAGATGTCCCCGTCGAAGCCCGAGTGGTCCCCGTCGTTACCCATCTGGGACCGGTTTAGCAGGAGGTCGTTGTAAACTTTCTTTTCGAGCGAAGCGAGTCGCGGGGGACAAATCGGACTGGAAACAGTCAGACGGCCGGCGAGGTCCACAGACTGAGCCGCGTACGGCCGGAAATCCCCCGCACTGTCGAGCGAGCCATGAACAAATTGATAACGGTCAGTCGGCTATCCTCACGAGAGATGTCGAGCGCTATCGACGAGGACACCGTCCGCACGGTCCAGAGCGGCCGTGAGACGCTGGGCGCGATGCTCTCGGCCGCCCAGTCGAACCTACAGAAGGTGTTCATCGTCTTCGTCGTCGGCATGATCGGGACCATCATGGCCCTGCAGTACGGGGCCTGGGACCGCCTGCGAGCGGACCTGCTGTACTCCAAGATGGACCTGACGACGGCCCAGGCGACGAACATCGTCGCCGTAACGCCCTTCGACGTCATCCTCCTGCAGGTGAAAATCGGGGCCGTCATCGGGATTCTCATGTCGGTGCCGCTGTTGATATACTTCGGTCGCGACGGGCTCCGCCGGCGGGGCTGGTGGCCCACCGAACACGTCCCCGCCTGGAAGGGCGCGCTGTTTGTCATCACCAGCCTGGGGCTGTTCACCGTCGGCGTCGCCTACGCCTACGAGCTTTTCTTCCCGATAATGTTCAACTTCCTGGCGGGGAACGCCCTCGCCGCCGGATTCACCCCGCAGTACTCCATCGTCAAGTGGTTCCAGTTCGTCTTCCTGCTCGCGGTTTCGTTCGGCCTGGCTGCCCAGCTCCCCCTGATGATGACCATCCTCTCGTATACGGGTATCGTCCCCTACGAGACCTTCCGCGCGAAGTGGCGCCTGGCCGTCCTCGCTATCTTCGGGTTCGGGGCGCTTTTCTCCCCGCCAGACCCGTTCACCCAGATTATGTGGGCCATGCCGCTGTGTGGCCTCTATGGCTTCAGTCTCGCGCTCTCGAAGCTCGCGGT